>MVZN01000018.1 GCA_002069125.1 Spirochaetes bacterium ADurb.BinA120 | reverse complement strand
TCTGCCGGACCTTGTGAAGGGCCGCATAATCGGCACGGCCGCCGCATACGAATCCGAAACGGGCTCGGATATTCTGTCCATGCGGGCCACGGCGGCCCAGAGGGACGATGTGTGGATATTGAACGGGACCAAGTCCTTTGTCGTCAACGCATCGGTCGCCGACGTCTTCCTGGTTTACGCGGCAACGGCCCCTCCCTCCGGGGACGGCCCTTCCGTTACGTGCTTTATCGTAAATAAGGGCGCACCGGGCATGGGAATAGGCCCGGAATACGAAACCATGGGATTCCGCGGGGTGCCGATATGCGATGTCGTTTTCAAGGACTGCGAGGTTACCGGAGATATGGTCCTGGGCGACCGAAACGCGGGCGGGGAGATTTTCAGGCAGGCCGCCGAAGCCGGAAAGACGGGCGCCGCCGTCTGCTCACTGGGAATAGCCGCGGCCTGCCTGGAGGAGGCAAGCGGGCATTCGAAACGTCGCAGGTCTTTCGGGCGGCTCATCAACCGCTATCAGGAGGTTGCCTTCAAGCTGTCCGACATGGTCATTATGACCGACCTGTCGAGGCTTTTGATCTACAAGGCCCTACGGGCGCGGGAAACGGGCGACCCCGAGGCCGATGTGCTGGCCTCGTGCGCCAAGGTTTTCGCCGCGGAATCGGCGACGCGCGCCGCCGATTACGCGATGCAGATCTTCGGCGGGCACGGCTATTTGAAGGGCGGTCCCGTCGAACGCCTCTATAGAAACGCCAAACTCGGCGAACTCATCGACGGCACCTCGGAGATCCATAGGGTTTTCATAGCGGGGAGGCTGGTCGAACGCTTCGGTTGACCGCAATGCGCAATTCCCCATAAATGCCGAAAATGGGCTCCGCCGGGAGGCGGAAGCCACCCGCCGAAGTTATCGCTATTTGATCATTACGAGCATCATCTTGCAGGGCGACTTAGCCTCGAGAGCGTGAGGCTTGTCGGCGGGCATGATGATCATCTCGCCCGCGCCCAGGCCGTAGCGCTTCCCCTCTATGGTAATGTCCATTTGCCCTTCGAGAATCGTGACCATTGCGTCGAAGGGGGCGGTATGTTCGCTCAGCTTCTCGCCCCTGTCGAAACCGAAAAGGGTGACCGTGCCCGTCGGCTTGTTGATGAGCGTCTTGCTAACTACGGATTTTCCCTGTACGCTTATCAGTTCGGCGATTTTCAAGCCCTCTTTGGTGTACTCTCCGGTGTTCATGGGTTCCTCCTGAATTTTATTGTAAATGAAGACAATACGGTCCGCCTCAAACGGAAAAGTCCCGCACATGGCCGCGCATGGCTGCCATATCATCGCATGGCATTTCCAGCGTACAGGGAAGTGGAGCGATCGGCCATTTTTTGCCCGGCGGTTTTATCGCGCCGAGTGCGTCGCACATCCTATCATCATCCCCGATTCGTCAAAACGCCTGCCGGTAATCCCGCAGACGAAGCGTGGCGCGGTTTTTCCCTCCATTATTACAAGGTTGGAACACGTGGCGCAGATTCTTGCACTGCCGAGGATACCGCGCGCGAAGAGAGACGCGATCATTCCCGTGAGAAATTCCATAACCATTTCCTTCCGCTCGCCCGGAAACGCCCTCAGCGTATCAATCATGGAGCTCTTCCAATCTTCCGCCGATTTTACGGTCTTCCTGCCCTTTGCGGTAAGCGAGAGTATAACGGAGCGCCGGTCTTCCTCGCTCGTTTCCTTTACGATGAGACCCTTCGATTCGAGGGAACTCAGCGCGTCGCTTACCGTAGCCGGGGTGAGGTCGAACTCCCTGGCGACGGCCCCCACCCGCCTGAGGCTCTCCGGTGCCCCGTCGATATGCAGCAGAAACTGTAGCTGAATCGGGCTGAGTTTTTCGGCGCTCGCCGCCTCCCACAGCAGGATCCTGGAAACCTGAGCGATCTTCTCGAAGGCCGCCGCTATCCTCTCGTCGATATCCATTTCGAGCGGGTCCATCGGTCACCGTCCGTAATTTAGCGAGTCATTAGCGCCGTGCCGTTCCCCCCAGGCACTTGTCGGCGCTGGGACACCACATGGCGCAGTTGTTCCGGATATCACGAACCATCGAACCGCATTCGGGGCAGCGCGATTCCACCTCATCGGAAAAGAGTTCGACCATCCCTCCGCACCGCCCGCAAGGGACAAGCCTAAGCTCGGGAGTTCGCAGCGACCGCGACCCCGGACATTGGGCCTTCATGGCAGAGCCCTTTCGCCGCTTACTTCGCCGCAGAGGCTGCCGCCTATTCCGATTGTCAGATCACTCACCGGGAGGCGCCTTCCGGACCTCTGCAGCGCCATTTGCACTATGCGCCCGGCGCCGGAGCAGCAGGGTACCTCCATATGGGCCACGGTGACGGAGCGGATGTCCTGATGAGCGAAGATCTCCGTCATTTTCTCCACATACTGTTCGAGGCCCGAATCGAGCTTGGGACAGAATATGATGAGCGTTTTATCGCGAAGCAGGTCTTCGTGAAAAGCGGCATAGGCGAAAGGAACACAGTCGGCCGCGACGAGAATATCGGCGTTTTTTAGAAACGATGCTTGTGGGTTGATCAGATGGAGCTGCACTGGCCATTGACGCAATTCCGATTTGCGGCCGGTCTGACCCACGGAGCGCGGCGCGCCTGTGTGTCCGCGCAAATCGACGACGCGGGACCCCGGGCAGGAAGCGTGGTGCTCTGTTTTGGCTGTTACGAGCTCCACAGGGACCGGAAGCCCCCTCTCTCTAAGTACGTCGAGGGCCTCGTTTAAATATCCGGTTTCGTTGTGGTCCCTCAGGTGTTTGATGTGCGCCGCAATAACAGCCGGGCCCTGTCTTATGATATTTTCCATTACAAGCCGCTCGTTGTAGGATTCGGCCTCCCTCTCGAGGACGGAGATCGCCCCCTCGGGGCATTCCCCGATGCAGGCCCCCAGGCCGTCACAGAATAGGTCGCTCACCAGGCGCGCCTTGCCGTCGATTAGCTGGAGCGCACCCTCCGGACAACCCGGAATGCAAAGCCCGCACCCGTTGCACTTTTCCTCATCGATGTTGATGATCTGTCTTTTCACGAATACCTCCAGGTCCCCCTGACGATGTTGGAACGGGCCCCAATCCACACGACCGGATGGAGATGATGGCCGTAATTTCCTCTTAGTCATTTCGGAATATAATTAGGATTCCTAAGTATTATCGCCAGTTGATTTTTTGTCAATAAAAAAGAGATGGATTTAGGTTTTTTCCGCCTGTCGCGCCGCCCGGATATATAGAGGGTTTTCGCCAATTTGAGTAATTATCCGTTCGCCCTGTGAAGGGCATCGCTTAGCTCTTCGATCTTATACGGTTTTATGACGACCTCGTCAAATCCATATTTTTTATATTCCGCCATTACTGGATCGTCCGAATACCCGCTCGAAACGATGGCCCTTACATCGGGGATAATCGCGCGTATCGCCCCGATTGCTTCCAGTCCTCCCATTCCCCCCGGAACGGTCAGGTCGAGCACCACTATATCGTATGGGTCTTTGCCTTTATGAGCGCGCTCGAATTCCTCGACAGCCTCCTCGCCGTTTCGAACGCAGGTGACCTTGTAGCCCAGATGCACCATCATTCTCGTTGCCACGTTTCGAACCAGCTCTTCGTCATCCATTAACAGCACCCTGCCCCTGCCGGGAACGGGCGCTTTCCGCTCTGATAGAAGGTTTTTTGGTCCGGCCGTTGCCGCCGGAAGATAGACGCTGAATCTCGACCCAACGTTCGGCATGGACTCAACGTGAATGTATCCGTCGTGGTTTCGTATGATCGAAAACGTAGTGGTTAGCCCCAGGCCGGTGCCGTCCGGTTTTGTCGTAAAATACGGATCGAAAATATGCGGCAGGCGGCCTTCCGGAATTCCAACCCCTGAATCTTCTACGGTAATGCGTATAAAGTCACCTTTTCCAAGCGGCGGTGTTTTTACCGAGTCCCCATTCAGGTTTGACGCGGCAATCCGAATCACTCCCCCCTTTTCCATCGCCTGCCGCGCGTTCATAACGATGTTGTGTATAACCTGCCCCATTTGGGCTTCGTCGAATTCGGCCTGATACAACTCATCCTGGAATTCGAATTCCGGCACTATGTTCGATCCTCTAAGCGCGAATTTTGCCGTATCACGTATCAGGTCATCGAGCCGGCCCCTTCTCCTGATGGGCTTACCGCCCTTGGCGAGAGTGAGGAGCTGGCGCGTCAGCTCCCGCGCCTGTTCCGCGGATTTTTCGGCCTCCATAAGTATCTCGTGGAGTTTTTCACCGGGCTTCGTATGGAGTCTGCCAAGATTGATGTTACCCAGTATGGCGGTCAGGATGTTGTTGAAATCATGTGCTATACCGCCCGCAAGAACACCGAGGGATTCTATCTGTTGCATCTTCCGCAATTCCCCATCGATGCGCTGCTTTTCCGTGATATCCCTGAAGACCAATACAACGCCGATTATCGAACCCTCGCGGTCCCGTATCGGCGCTCCGCTGTCGGCGATTACGCGCTCGGCGCCGTCGCGCGCGATAAGGACGGTATGGTTGGCGAGTTCGACCATCTCTCCGGACTCCAGCACCTTTTCCACTGGATTCTCACAGGGCTCCCTCGTCATCTCGTTTATAATGGTAAAAACCTCCTGGAGGGGCTTTCCGTACGCTTCCTCCTGGGTCCACCCTGTAAGCTTCTCGGCGACCCTGTTGACAAGGGCCACCTCGCCGAACATGTTCGTCGTGATAACGCCGTCACCAATGCTCCCCAGCGTAACGGCGAGCCGCTCCCGTTCCCTGTCGAGGGCCCTTTCGGCCCTCTTTCTATCAGTGTTGTCCACTATTGATGTAATGAGACACGGCTCGCCCCCAAAGTCGATAATCTCAGCCGAGAGGATTCCGTTTCTTATGTCCCCGTATTTTGTAAGAAAATCAAATTCGAGCTTCCTGACAGGCTGGTTATGCCTCAACATTGTAAGCATCCTGAGGTAGTCCCTGTATCGGGCAAACACCTGGAGATCCACCGGAGTTCTTCCGATTACCTCTTCCCGCCGGTAGCGGGAGAGTTCCAGAGCGCTCTCATTCACCTCGATAAAAGCTCCATCGCTCATCCTGTTGATGATGATGGCCTCCGGACTGGACTGGTAGACCTTGATAAATTCACTCTCCGACTTGCGCAGGTCCTCTTCGGCCTTTTTTCGGTCCGAGATATCGGTTCCCTCGATGAGAATTACCGCCTGTCCATCCACCTCGACCGTCTCGGCCGAAAAGAGCCCGGTGCGGCGCTCCCCGCCCAGCGCTATATAGGATATCTCTCGGCCCCCCTGGGGCATGTCCTGGGCCACCAGCTCCAATATAGCGTCTAACTCGCCGCCCTCGCCGCAGATTGAAGTTTCAGACAATTTACGTCCGATCAGGATTTCGCGATTGTATCCGATGGCGGCCAGATAGCTGTTGTTAATGTCTATGACGCGTTCGTCGGAGTGACGGACCATGAGCTTCATGGTCGGGCCGGAATGGAAGGCGGAGAAAAACTTGTTTTCCGATGCCTGAAGGGCTTTTTCGATGTTCTTTCTTTTGGATATATCGCGTATGATAGTGGAATAATACGCTACTTCATCTCCCTCTTTTTTATGTGCGCGGATTACCTGGGAAACCGGTATTTCCCTGCCATCCGACGACAGAATGGCCGTCTCTCCGCTCCAGCTTCCGTTTTGTCTGGCGAAGGGAAGCGCTTCCACCCGGACAAGCTCCCTTATTCTTTCGGGATAGATGCTCCATACCGATTTTTGCGAGATGTCCTCTTCCGGGTCCATCCCGATCATTTTCTTTCCCGCATCGTTGACATAGAGCACATTTCCATCGCCTGTCGTCATGGAAATGAAATCCCTGGCATCGTTTACGATGTCCCACAGGATCTCGTATGACACCCTGCCGGCAGCGTCGTCCTTTTTTCCCATAGGTGTTTTCCCAGGTCTTCGGATATTGAATCATTACAAATCGTAATTTATATGCCGGTACGAAATACCTCGGACTACGTCCGTTTTCATGGAATGCCGGCCCATCGAGGCTGATACCTGTGTCTTTTCCAAGAAAATGGCCACGGAAATTTTGGGGACTCCACAATAAATGGACCGCCGCCCGCCATAAGCCTGAATGATGCTTATTCCGCCATAACGAATTAAATGCCTGTCCGCGTCCGATTCCCCGGTTGGATTGGACAATCAACTTCGCCGGGGAATTCAACGGATTTGCATTATGAAACAATAGTCTTTCGAACACTCGTAATTCGAGGGATGATTATTTAGAGTTGTTGTTTTTCGTGGATCTCGATCCGCCCTTAAGTTTCTCCAGTATTTCCTTTTTATATACGCCAATCTCCATCAGATTCGTCTCCATTTCCTCCAGAATCTCCGCGCGAATCTTTTCGATCCCGGCCATTATACGTTCTTCCATCTCCCTGAGGTGCTTAATGACAATTTCTTCGCTCATCCAATCCCTCTCTAAGCGTTCTGGAACGAAACGGTAGCCTACAATTACGAAATGAATAATTCAAGTCATTTATTTTTCATTTAGAAGCGGAACATGCGAATTTTCCGTCCTAACACAGGGCTTGTATCTTCCCCTGCTCCTCCAGTCTGGCAAGAACATCCGCAACATCGATGTCGGGAAACTCATCCATGACCGCCGCGGCCGAAATATACTGTTTTGTATAGAAATAGCGCTGGGCCATGAATCTCAATACCGCCTCCTCATCGGGCGGAAAGGACTCCGTCTTCCAGTCAATTCGAGATGGAAACCTGAAACGGCGCGCGGCAAGGTTCGTCTCCCTGACCTGCCATTCGGACAGTTCCCTCTTCTCCTCCTCCGTAAGGCACGACCGGCATATTCCGCCGAAGCGGCGGTACCATGGCCTGTTCGCAAAAGAGGCGTTTGCTGCCGTGAGAATTTCACGTCCGCAGCGTTTGCATCTCGTTCTTACAATGGCTTTCGACCGCATTGCACCGCTTCATTCAAGCATTTATCCGACGATCCTCACCGCCCCTTCTCCGAGAAGATCGAGAAGCTCCTGCCCTACTATCGCGGAGTCGATGTAAAGGCTCAGCTCATACGCATCGGATTCGGTTATTATCTGGTTCTCCTTTTCTGTATAGTTGCCGTTCCATCCCAGGGCCATCATGTGCGTCTCGACCATGCGCAGGAGGTTCCAGGCGTAATCGAGACCGCCGTCCCATATCTCTTCCACCTGATACTGGAAGTCGAACCTGGTCCCCTCCGGAGACCAGCCCAGGGACCCGGCCTCCTCGAGAGCCTTTCTCCACTCTTCCTCCCCGCATTCGACGCGCTTCAGGCCGTCCAGCGAGGCAAAGACGCAGGCCATGGCTCTTTTAGTCGGTGACGAGAAGGAACAGGGCGTCGATGAACGCCGGGTCTTCCTTCTCCATGATCTCGACGATATGTTTGTGCATGCGCTTTTTCATCTCCCCGAAGATGCCGCGCTTCTTGTTGAACGTGGCCGCGAAAGCCAGGGCGTCTTTCATAAGCTCGTCCTGGTCGGCGCTTGCCTTTTCCAGCACATGGTGCTCAGCAAGCTCGAGTGCGCCGACGCGGCGTCCGGTGTATTTCATCTCCTGAAATTTGTAGTACGGAAACGCCTTTTTTACCCAGGCTATCATGCCCGGCAGGAACGGTATTCCCAGGTCGACCTCCGGAAAGCAGAAATATCCACGGTCCGATTTCATGAAGCGGAAATCACACGCACAGGAAAGAATGGCTCCGTTGCCGAACGCATGCCCGTTGATGGCGGCTATAACCGGCATCGGGTAGAGCAGAAGGGATCTGAAAACATCGTTCATGGCGTACATGAAATCCCTTATCGCCTTGTCATCCTTCGCGTTCATGCGTTCGCCAAGCCATGGAACATCAATCCCGAGGGAGAAATTCTTCGGGTCCGTTGAAGTCAGCACCGTGGCGGTTATCGTCGAGTCAGCCTTTATTGCCTCCAGGGCGTCGAGCATGCCCGCGGCGAAATCCGGATTGTGCCTGTTCTCGCCGTTGTTCATGTAAAGTATCGCGGCATTACCCTCTTTTTTCCACTCCACTACTGCCATGGCTTCCTCCTGCGTTTTAAAATGATCGGAGCGCCTGATAGCGCGGGCGCTTTTCGACGGCCTCCAATGGCGCTTATTTTATTTTCCGTTGTTTAAAAAACAACCTCTTTTCCAACCACGGGTTCGTTCATCGGCACAATCGATGGGTAAACGTGAAATGGCCCCCGGCTCGTCCGGACGAGCCCTTTAGGGGAGGCATCTATCGAACGCTTATGATGAGTGAGTATTCAGTCATTTATGAATGATTGCTCACTCTAAATTATCTATTATTTAATATTTCCATATTGATATATTTTTTTATAACATATATACTTTTTTGGTTGATTTAAAACCACCCAAGGATATAATGCCGCGCCTATGCAGCCGGGCGCCATTCGAAGGCCCGGAATTCCCCGGGGGGCGGATGCAGGCGCTTCGGGCCAAATCTATTCACGAGGAGAGAACGCAATGGATCTTTTCGACAAGTGTTACTCTTTCACGAGGGCCGACGAGGTTCGGTCGGTAGGCTATTACCCCTATTTTTACCCGATCTACGAAAACGACGGCCCCGTAGTATTCATGAACGGGCAGCGCACCATAATGGCCGGCTCCAACAATTATCTGGGGCTCACCACCCATCCACGCGTCAAAGAGGCCGCCATCGCCGCCATCAGGAAATACGGCACCGGGTGCTCGGGCTCGCGTCTTCTTAACGGGACGCTCGACATCCATGTAGAGCTCGAGGAGGCGCTGGCCGATTTTGTCGGCAAGGAAGCCGCGCTTCTTTTCAGCACCGGTTTTCAGACAAATCAGGGGGTGATTGTACCCATGATCGGTGAAGGCGATTATATCGTCTCTGACAGCGAGAACCATGCGAGTATCATTCAGGGGACGCTTATAGCGAAAAGCCGCTCCGGGTCGAACGTACTTGTAAAATACGAACACAATAACATGGAGGATCTGGAACGCAAGATGGCGGCGCTTCCTCCGGACTCCGGCAAGCTTGTGGTGACCGACGGCGTTTTCAGCATGAGCGGTGATATAGTCAGGCTTCCCGAGCTTGTCGATATAGCCAAGAAGTACAACGCCCGGGTGATGATAGACGACGCCCACGGGCTCGGGGTTCTTGGAAAAGGCGGCAGAGGGACCGCAAGCCACTTCGGTCTGGACGAAGAGGTGGACATGATTATGGGCACTTTCAGTAAAAGCCTGGCCTCGCTCGGTGGATACATCGCGGCCGAGAAGAAGGTCATCGAATACCTCAAGCATCATTCTCCGGCCTGCATTTTCAGCGCCAGCATGACCCCGGCCCAGGTGGCGGCCGCGCGGGCAGCGCTCGAAATATTGAAAAACGAACCAGAGCTGGCGCAGCGCGTGCGCGATAATGCCGATCGCGTGCGCCGGGGACTGAAGGAGCTCGGCCTGCGGGTCATCGACGCGGAAACGCCCATCGTCTCTATTATTACCGGCGACGATATGCTCACATTCATGTTCTGGCGCAGACTGTTCGACGGAGGGGTTTTCAACAACCCGATAATATTTCCCGCGACCCCGCGGGGAATGCAGTTGATCCGAATGAGCTTTATGGCCAGCCACGAGGACTGGCAGCTCGATTTCGTCATCGAGCAATGCGAAAAAATAGCGCGGGAGATTGGCCTATTAAAGGCCGCCTGAGTATAGGACCCTGCGCCCTGCCGGTCCCTTGTGCTTTCTTTGATCCATTTAAAGCACATAGGCCCGCCTTTCTTTCGCACACAACGTCCACTGTAACCTAACCGCGCATCCCGGGCGGGCCTTACGTGCCCGGTATTCCCGGGGAGCGCCGGGGCTTGTGCGCCGAAACCCGCCAAACGGCATTATTCTCTGTCATTCTTGCGTTTTGCTTTTACCCGGGTTTTTCGCCACGGAAAAATCAAAACTGGGTTGCTTTTCCCGGCACGGGATGCTTCGATACGCATTGTCAATCTTAACGCCTTTACAAGATGATTATTATGCGCGAAACGATCGTAATTGGCCATAAAAACCCCGACACCGATTCCGTCTGTGCCGCGTTATGCTATGCGGCCCTAAAATCCATCGTCGATCCCTCGCGCCCCTATATAGCGGGCAGGTGCGGGAACCTCAACCGCCAGACCAGGTTTGTCCTGGAACGCGTTGGAGTTGAACCTCCGCGCCTGTTTTCCGACATCCATCGGCGGGTGGGCGATGTTATGACGCGCGAAGTGATCACGATGCCCCCCGACGAGCCGGTCTTCCATGCGATGAAAACCATCGAGGGCCTCAAGATACGCATAATACCCGTTACAGATGGCGCGGCTTACAACGGCCTTATAAGCCTGCACGAAATCGCGGATTTCCTCATATCCGACGATATAGATATCAGACCCGAATACCTCTTCCGGCCGGACAACTTCGCCCGCGTCATCAAAGGACGGGTCCGAACGGTCGGCGAGCTTGACGAGTTCACCGCCCGGATCATGGCAGGAGCCATGCCTTTTGAATCGTTTAAAAAATACAGTGAAGCGCACGATCCCTCGGCCACCGTTCTCGTCGTTGGCGGACGGAACGATATCATGGATTACGCGCTTTCCATGAATTTCCCGGCTATAATAATCACCGGTATTCTATCCGGTGACGAATCGATACACATTCCGAAAGGATACCGGGGATGGATATACCTATCGGAGCTGGAAACGGCCGAAACCTTCCGGCGCCTCATGCTGAGCGCTCCAGTTCGCTCAATCATGAATACTGGAGTGCCGTTTCTTTCGCCCGACGACTACCTCGATACGGCTCGCGACACCCTGCTGGGCCTTGACCATCGCGGCGTTGCAGTCCTCGACGAAGGCCGACTGGTCGGAATACTCACCAGATCGGACCTTATCAAACGCGCCGCCCGCAGACTCATACTGGTGGACCACAACGAGCTCGGTCAGGCGGTCGACGGCGCCGAGAACGCGGAAATCTGTGAAATCATCGACCATCACCGACTCGGAACGATAAAGACCCGCACCCCGATCTACGTCTACGCCAAACCGGTTGGAAGCACCTGCACTCTGGTATATCAGCAGTACCGCATCAACGGCATAGAGCCCATGCCCTCGATCGCCTCCCTCCTCCTGGCGGGTGTCCTCTCCGACACGGCAATTCTGAAATCTCCCACAACGACCTCGGAGGATGTTCGGGCCGCCGAAGAGCTGTCGGCCATAAGCGGGATGGATTATTCAGCCTTCGGCGTTGAAATTTTCGGAGCCGCCGAAAGCCTCGATTCGCGTGACCCCGCCGCGGTCATTTCCTCCGACTTCAAGATTTACCGGGAATTCGGCGTCTCCATCGGCATCGGCCAGGTCGAGGTTGTCTCTCTCGATACCATGGACAGTTTGGCAAACCAACTGTTTGAGGCCCTCATCGACGCGGGCACGCGCCAGAAATTGGATTGGACGATGCTCCTTATAACCGACATCGTCAGCCAGAACAGCGTTCTGCTTTCCAGCGGATTCCACCCCGCTGAACGCCTGTTATCCTATCAGCGGACCGGGGAGCGCGTTTTTTCACTGCCCGGCGTGCTCTCCAGAAAAAAGCAGCTTCTCCCCGAGGTCCTGCGCGTGCTCGAAGAATTGGCGCGCTCCGGCAAGTGGTCCCGTCCCTGACTCGTCGATCCCTTAAGAAAGCCCCATCGACTTATGATCCGCCTACTGCCCGCTTAAGCCGGGCCAGCGAGCGGCATATCTTAAAGGTCATTTATCCATGGTATAACAGTGCCGTGGACTTGCCCGAAATGATCGATGTTTCCCGCAAGCGGCGGTAATCGGCAATCCTTTTCGGTCTTGTGCCGACAACGGCCTTTACGGATTTAATATTCTGTAATCGTATAACATTACAACTCTGGCGTGCAATAATCACTATACATAGCATATTTATATGTGTTGCATTCGTACATACTTATTATTCTATTCATATTATTATTGACATATAATATGTCTATAGTTATAATTGTTTTATTATCCGGGTCCTCGTGTGGACGTCCGGCATCAAACATACATCGAGGAGGATCGCATGTCTGCGACAGAAGTCCTGCTACACAAAAGAAGATCGATCGGAAAGGCCTTTTCCTCATGGCGTGACGAGTACAATGCCAAACTCTGCAGCGCCGATGAGGCGGCCGCGCTTATCAAGTCCAACGACAGGATAGCGATGAGCGGTGGAACAAGTGTCCCCTATGAATTCTCTAGGGCCCTCAGCAAAAGGGCGGGACAGATTCAGAACGTGGGCATAAGCATGGGATACGCAATGGCTTTGTTCGATTACATGAAACCCGAAAACCATGAAAGCTTTTATCTGGAAACGGTTTTCGTGGGCCCCATGGAGCGAATCTGCATGGAATGGGGAGTATGCCAGTATGTCCCGGTTCACCTGGGCAATACGCCGGACTACGCCAGGGCCTCCAATCTCAACATCTCGGTCGCAAGGGTAACCCCCCCCGATGAAAATGGATTTATGTGCAGGTCGAACTTCGCGTCCTTCCTCGATCCGGATACAATCAGCAAATCCGACTATGTAATAGTCGAGGTGAACAGGCATATGCCGAGGCTAGTTGCACCCGAGTTCAAGATCCATGTTTCCGAGGTCGACAGGATCATCGAACACGACGAGCCGATATTCGAGATCCCTAACATTCCCATCTCGGACGCCGAAAAGGTCATGGCCGATTACATCGCCGACATGATCCCCGATGGATCGTGCGTCCAGTTGGGCTTCGGCGGTCTTCCAAACGCCATTGGTTACAATCTTAAAAACAAAAAGGACCTCAGCATCTACTCGGAGGTCGCAACGCCCGCCATGCAGGATCTCATCGATTCCGGCGTGGTGAATGGGGCGAATCGTAGCTTTATGGAGGGCAGGAAGGTCGTTGCCGGGTTCTGCGTCGGTACTCGTGAATTTTATGACTATGTAGAGAACAACAAAGACTTCGAATTCAAGCTCATCGGATTCATCAACAATCCTTTGAACATAGGTAAAAACGACAACCTCGTCGCCATCAACAACGCGCTCATGCTGGACCTCACCGGCCAGGTGGCCTCCGAATCGATAGGCGTTAAGCAATATAGCGGCACCGGCGGCCAGGTTCAGTTTATATGGGGCACCAAGTTCGCAAAGAACGGCAAGAATATACTGGCCATCAATTCGACTTATAAGGATTCCGAGGGCAATTTAAAATCGAAAATAATGCCCTCCTTCCCGGAGAACACCGTGGTCACTACATCGAGAAACGATGTCGAGTATATAGTCACCGAATTTGGGGTCGCCTATTTGAAGTACAAGAGCATATTGGAACGGGCCAAAGCCCTTATCGGCATCGCTCACCCAGACTTCAGGGACGAGCTTACGTTCGAGGCGAAAAAGAGAAAATGGATTTAAAGTGAAAAGCGCGGCCGCTGCCGCGCCTAATACATGCGTAAAAGAACCCAACCGGCACGTGTAAAAAAGGCCGGGGGGACGGAACACCCGGGGGGGCCGCAGCGCAACTGCCCGATGTTCCGTTATCCCGGCCTTTTCTATGACACGGCGCCTCCTGGCCCCAGCAATCCGATTTAACTTGACATCTTCGTTTGCCTATATAAATTAATCTTTATCTTTCCATCGGATCGATTCTCGCGAAACGGCGGAAGGTCCGCCGAAACGCCGGGCTTCCCCAGGGGAAAAGAGGCCTGCCTCCCCGGCGCCACGGTCGACAACTCCATTCTCCGCCGGAAGAGGAGTGGCCATGGTTTTCGAAAAAATTATTAAATCTTGTCGTTTTCTGGATCCCTTCCAGTCTTATGCGCCGGTAGAGAAAACGAGCGAAGTGCGGGTGGACCCTCTGACCGGCTCCACTTCCCGTATTCTGGATTTTCCTGTAAAACAACTGGAAAAACAGGACTTTGGCCCCATCGCCGAAGGGACGCGCCAATACTGTCCATTTTGCCCCTCCATGGTGGAACAGATTACACCTAAATTCGATCCATCTCTTGTGCCCGAGGAGCGGTACAAACAGGGCGAGGCCATTTGCTTTCCGAACGCATTTCCATACGACGAGAACGGCGCTGTGACCGTCATGTCCCGCGAGCATTATATTCCCATCGATGGGTTTTCCATCCATCTTATACGCGATGCTCTCGAATGCTCCGCCCGCTACCTTGCGGATCTCCTTCCCGCCCAGCCGGAGGTTGTTTACCAGTCAATCAACTGGAATTTTTTGCCTCTCGCCGGCAGTTCCCTCGTCCATCCCCACCTTCAGGTTATGTCCTCCTCCACCGCGACCAACTACTACGCCACCATATCGAGGGCATTGAAAAATTACGTTTCCGTCCATGATGGGGAATTCTGGACCGACCTAATCTCCGAGGAGGAAAAAATAGGAGAGCGTTTTATCGGAAATACGGATTCCGTATCGTGGTTGACCGCTTTTGCGCCCATGGGCGCCTTCGACGTCCTTGGAGTTCTTCCTCGAATTTCGGCTCCGGCGGAGATTATAGGGGCTTCCGCCGAAGAGATCGCAGGAGCCCTGGTGGAGATATTGCGTTTTATGGGCTCGCTCAACATTACAAGCTTCAATATGGCCTTTTATTTTAAGGCCGGCGTTGGCTCGTTCACGCCGCATATACGCCTCTGCCCGCGGATCGCGCTGCCGCCACTTGGCACAAGCGAGATAAATTACATGAAGATGCTCCACGGGGAGCCGCTTACCACCATGAAGCCGGAGGACATCTGCCTTGCGATAAGGGACGCCTGGAGGCCCTGAGCGCTATCTCGAAAGCCCCAGCCGCCGGTCAATTAAGAGCTTGTTGACCGAAAGGACCTCGCCAGTCTCCACGCGCAGGAGCTTCAGGAACACCTCGTAATTTTTGTTCTTTGAATACAGCCTCCCTGTAATCATCATCCTGGCGCCGACCATTTTACCGACCTTGACCGCGCCCTCGTCCTCCACGATTCCGCTCATTCCAAGTTCCAGCTCTTTTAGAATCTTCTGCAGATCCCTTCGCTCTACGGGCCGGAATGTCTTGTTTCGGCTGATCGCGAAATTCATCTGTTCGGCAAAATACTCCGCGCTTGCCCTGTCGCCCGCCTGAAGGCTTCCGAAGGGTATGATGCTGACCGGGGTCCCGTCCGGTATTCCTATCGATGAATAATCGACAAGCTGGACCAGGGCCATATCAAAAAGTTTCTTCAGGATTTCCTCGTTCTGTTCGTCCTCAATTTTCGTCGCCTGTATGAAAGACTCCCCGCTTTCGAGCGGAGTGTCGGATAGATGAGCGAGTTCCTCTTTGGTAAGCCGGATGATGATGCTCTCCAGCTTGTCGGTCTGGAAGTTGGCCCCGGTATGGTGGCTGACGCTTCCCTCTTTGCCACCCTCGCTCTCTCCCCTCTCCCCGTATGTGAGGAAAATATACGCCGCGGACGTGTACTGGGAGATCTGGCGGAGTATATATTCCCCATTTATGTTGAGGCCCCCGGTGCCCACGCTGAAAATCTTGATTCCCATATTTCTGGCATTACGCGCGGCCGACACATAGGTGTAGTCCTGTTCGTAATCCAGGTGCGGGGGCGCGTCCGTTATGATGTATGCCAGGCGAATCCCATCGGCGTTCCAGGCGATCTTCTGAATCGTGTCCTTCAGCGCGGATTGAAGGTCCTCGGGCTCGTCCCCCCCTCCGGACGCGCTGACATCCTCAAGTTCCGAACGAAATTTATCGAGGTCCCCGGTAAGAGGAACCACCCTGGTCAGGTATTCATCACCCCTGTCCTTGTACAGCACCATCCCAAAACGGATTTTCGGCTTTGTCGAAAGGGAGCTTAGGTTCAGGTTTATAATTTCGATCGTGCTTTTTAAGCGGCTGATTTCCTCCCCCATGCTTCCGGTGGTGTCGAGAACGAAAACGATATCGAGCGGAATATTTTTCGGCGTGGGACGTTCCCCTTCCATGACGAGCGTGATTTCTCGTTTTCCCTGACGATCGAAGGACGCCTCTTTTTTCTGTCGTCCCGCCGATACGCTTACCTTATAAGCGTATATCTTGCGATCATATTCCGATGGAAAGAAGCTAAAAGTGCCGTCCGCATATGTCTTTCCGGATACGAGCGCCTTCCTGTTGGCCGAGATCTCAACCCTGGCGTTCGCAAGGGACCTGTTCTTTGCGTCCAGGACCCTGATGACTATACGCTCGCGCACGTCCAGCGGATAATGCCGGACCTGGCCTGAGTACTTTTCAAGGAAATTAATAAAATAGTTGAACTGCTTGTTATCGTCGGAGAACCCGGCCTTAAGTCCGGACGCGGCCGGAGGCGCGGGCCTGCCCGCTTCGGTGAATCCCTCGCCGCGCCTGGCCCTGCCATCGGCTTTTTCCAGTCCCTTCGACGGCCCCGGCGCCTTTTCGGCGGGAAGTCCAGCCGCGGGCTTCTCAAGAGCCGAAAGCGATTCCCGTCCATTCTTCTTTTTCGACACACCATCGGCAGAGACGGATTCATCTTTCCTCACATCGATGGATTTATCCCCATCATCGACCTTCGACTTGAGGATCGAAGCGGTTTCTCCTCCGGATTCCTTCGCCTCTTTCATCCCCGCGCAGCCGGAGATCAAGAAAGCGAGGAATAAGACTGTTATCGCCACCAGACGTTTCATCCCATACCCCCCTCGGGCGTTTCGCCCTAACCGCGTTCACCACTGACTGATGCGCCTTTTATATTCGTCTAACCGCCGACGTGAATCCTGTTCCTGCGCCCGGACACTAATTATATGAAACCCCATCATCCATAAGGGCCGAATGTATCCGGACGAAATAATCGTACATATCGTCGGTATCCATTGTGTAGAGAGGAATCACCTGGCCGTCGCGGAACTCTATCAAAAGCCCCTTTTCCTTATCCAGGGACACGCTGAACCCCTCGAGTATTCCGCCGTCATCCTCGGCTACGTCCGGCACCTCGAGCCTTTCTGACCGGGTGTCACCCAGCTCCAGAAGGGTGTCCGTTATCGTGTTTTCGATCTCGTCCCTTACCACCTGGAGAAGGTAGGTGAGGTTATCGAGTTTTTTTAGAAGCGATGTCGTTTTTTCCATAGTATGTGCCTCCGGTGCGACACACATTAATAAAGGCCCGGCACGTCCATGTCAAACCGGAAATTTGGCGGGCTTGGAAACGGATACGGTATATGTCCGGAATCAACGGAGGGGGCTATGGCCTGGTGGCCGGGGATAGAGGCCGGACACATGGCCCGGTCTCTATTCCCCTGTATCGATCTATTTCGGCTCGTTTCGCACTACCCGGAAACCTATGCCAAAAGTCCGGTCGTAGGGGCTGTACCGATCCCCTCTTTCAGCAATCGCGCAGAAGGATGAATCGCTTACCCAGCCGCCTCCCCGCACCAGACGATCGGATCCGAAGGGCTTGCCTTTATAGTCCGTCTTCGTACCAGCCGGAATATTATCGAAATAATCCCAGCACCATTCGAAGACATTGCCGCTCATATCGTAAAGGGAAAGTTCGTTTGGCTTGAGGCTTCCCACCGGATGAGTTTTTTTGGCGCTGTTATCCCAGTGCCAGGCGTAATCGTTAAGCTGGTTGCTCCCTGTGCTTCCGGCGAATTCTTTGGAGTAAGATTTGGTGTCTGTTTTAGCGTCCTGTCCATCCGCCGGAGCGCCCATGGCGGCCCACATCGACTCCATTTCGGTCGGCAGACGATAACCGTTAGCGTTCCAATTACACGTCGCTTTGGTCCAATTCTGATCCTCTTTCAACGGAACATCGGAAAATGAAATATTCGCCCAATTGCTGACACCGCTTACATTGTATACTGCGGTGAGGCCTTCTATGGCGCTCAACTTGTTGCAAAAGGCAATCGCATGGTACCAGCTTACCATTTGGACAGGATCCGATACTCCACTCGATTTATCGGTTTTACTTGGATCGGTTCCCATGACCGACTGGAATTGCTTTCGGGTAATTTCGTACTGGCCGATATAATAGGGCCTGGTAATCACAATGATATTTGTCGGACTTTTATCGTGCTGGAAACGGCCGGCAGGAACATATAAAAGGCGCCCGATACTGGGCGAGACCAGTGGTGTCTTCGAATCCCTGGCCGCCGGTTCCACGAGCTCTTTTGTCGTTCTTGCCCGAGGTTCTATATCCGCTCTTCTTTTTTTCTGGGGGCGGAATCCAGGCCTGTTATGAATACCAGGCTTACTATCAACACGGACGGCAGTGAAAAAAGACCTTTTTTCATTTCATTCTCCTTGTCGAAATATTCTGTAAATAATCCCTTTCCCGGCAAGGCTTCCTTGAGGGCATTTTTAATTATCCATATTTTGAATGGGATTAAGCGGAACTTGAAATTACCGACGCCTCCTCACATTCGGCTGGTAAAACAGGCCTTTACTTTCCACCTACTCGCTCAATGCCGTATAATCTCCAATGCCTTTCGGTACACAACACTCAGGATCGGTTGTTTGAATTTGCACACATTAAAATTGCATATTCTAAATGCAAGCCGGAATTAAAAAAGATACATCCAATCCATCGGCACAAATAATAATATTTGTTGAACAAGGAACGAGCTTTTACATTGCTATGCCGCAATACGCTTTATTCGCAATGCGTCCGAATGGGCGTTTCGCGATTGCGCCTGATATACCGATGGGCCCGCCTGGACTTTTGCCGGCCTTTAGGACACTTAAAGCGCTTTCTCCATCAGCCTGTTCAATCTCTGTACAAACTGCGCGGGATTGTCGATCTTCACTCCCTCTATCAGCATAGCCTGTTCCAGGAGAAGCAGGCCTGCGTCCTCGTAGAGGGCCCTGTCTTCGACGCCCCTCAGGCGCTGGATGATGGCGTGGCGTGGATTGATCTCCAGGATCGGTTTGAATTCGCCGAAGTCGAACCTTCCCATGGCCTTTAAGATGCCCTGCATCTTCACCGTAGGGTCGTTCTGGTCCACGACGATGCACGACGGAGAATCGCTCAGTCGCGTGCTCGCCTTGACATCCTTCACCCTGTCTCCGAGTATTTCCTTCAGTCGTTTTATAAAAGGATCTAGCTCCTTTTCCTTTTCCCTGTCTTCATCAGTTTTGAGGTCGTCCGCGGCGTCGCTGCGGTTTACGGATTTGAATTCCAGATCGCCGTATCTCCCGGCGGATGGGATTACGATTTCGTCGATTTCGTCATCCATAATGAGGACTTCTATACCTCTGTCCCTGTACATCTCGAGCAGGGGCGACTGCCTGAGGGTTTCCTCGCTTTCACCTGTCACATAATAAATCTCCTTACGGTCAGGCTTCATCCTTCCCTTGTATTCAGCAAGGCTTGTATATTCTCCTTTTTTCGTTGAGGTCGATTTGAAGCGGACCAGATCCAGAAGCGTCTCCCGGTTTTCGAAGTCCTGGTAGAGACCCTCCTTGATGGGTTTTCCGAATTCCCGGTAGAACTCAGTATACTTTGTTGGATCGCCCGCAAGCTTCTGGATCTCCCCGAGAATCTTTTTTACCGAGGTGTTCTTTATCTTCGCCAGCACCTTGTTCTGCTGAAGTATCTCCCTGCTCACGTTAAGCGGCAGGTCTTCCGAGTCTATTATGCCGCGAACGAACCGCAGATAGGTAGGGAGGAGATCCCTGTCGTCGTCGGTTATAAACACCCTCTTTACATACAGCTTGACTCCGGACCTGAAATCGGAAAGGTAGAGGTCGAAGGGCGCCTTTCGTGGAATATAAAACAGCGTGGTGTAGTCCATGGTCCCTTCCGCCTGGGTATGGATATACAGGATCGGCTCGTCGTTATCATGTGAAAGGACCCGGTAGAACTCCTTATAATCCTCCTCTTTAAGCTCGGACTTGGGCCTTCTCCACATGGCGGTGGCCTCGTTGATCTTTTCGACCTTCCGCTCCTTTTTCTCTTTGCGGTCCTTGCCCTCACCCTCGTAGCTAGTAGCGTCGTAGTGTAGATGTATGGGAAATGGGATATGGTCGCTGTATTTTTTGATCACCCTTTCTATCGCCCATCTTGTAGCGAATTCCTTTCCCTCCTCGTTCAGATGAAGCATCACCGTCGTTCCCTGCGAATCGCGGGCTCCCGATTCGATAGTGTACTCGCCCTTACCCTCGCTCTCCCATATCCATGCGGCATCCTCGCCGGCCTTTCGGGATGTTACCCTTACCCTGTCGGCCACCATAAATGCCGAATAAAAGCCGACGCCGAACTGGCCGATCATGTTGATGTCTCCTTTGGCGTCCGCCTTCAGCGCCTCGATGAAGCTTTTGGTTCCCGATCGGGCGATGGTGCCGAGGTTCTCCACCAGGTCCTGTTCGTTCATCCCGATTCCAGTATCCGATATCTCCAGGGTGTTTTCCTCCTGGCTGAAGCGTATGTCTATACGCGGGTCGAACGGCAGCTCCCTCAATCTATCATCCGTATAGGTAAGAAATTTCAGCTTGTCGAGCGCGTCGGACGCATTGGACACAAGTTCCCTAAGGAAGATCTCCTTGTTCGAATATAGCGAATGGATTATAAGGTGAAGGAGCTGGTTCACCTCGGTCTGGAATTCGTGTTTGGACATACATTTACCTCCATTTTCCAAAAGTTCCGGTTTCAGACGTATCGGCCTTCACGGGATATAATTTCTCCAATACGCAAATTACGGGGTCGTTGAGCTCACCGCCCTCCAGTCGACGGAGGCGCAATTGATAATTTCCGTAAATTTTACGCGAATGCGGCGGCCCCCAGGGCCGGACTTCCAGATACATAAAGAAAAAAATTGCCGGGGCGTGTCAATAATTTTTCAGGCGATTGCCTGACCCCTGAGGGCAATGGCTGCGGGAAGCAGGTGGGTCAATCCTCTTCTTTGTCTGCCAGATCTCTCATGGCCCCTATCCGTTCATGGATCTGCCCGAGGGAGGCCACAAGCGAATGGGCGTTCTCGATCATCCCCATCAGCCTCCCGAACGCATTTCTTCAATCTGACGCTCGATCATCGTAAGGCGTATTGTTAGGGATTCCAGGGATTTCTCTATACGCTTCTTTTCAGCCTCGAGCCGTTCTATCGTATCCTCTTTCTTTTGAGTGCAGGCATATTCGGCCTTAACCATGTCCGGGCTCTTGCCTTCCAAAAAGGCTCGTTCGGCCTTCCTCCTCATGTCTTCGTCGCGAATTCGGGCGACGGTCCTCATGTTATCGTAACCGATATTCGGATTGATATCGAGCGAATTGATCTTAACCGCAGCCCGTGCCACCGTTCGGTGCAGGCCGAGCTCCCTGTCCACGTAATCGTCGAAGCTCGCGTGAGTTTCGTTGCATAACTCCATCACCTCGGACAGGAGGCCTCCAAGTTCCTTCATGAGATGGCCGTTTTTAACCAGAAACTCGTCGCGTATCCGTCTTGTCAATTCGGCGAAACGCCCGTCACTTGCAAAAACATTCTCGTATATGCCTTTTCTTTCGGCTTCGAAAAGCAGCCTGTGCAGTATGTCCCAGAACCTGTTGGTGTGAGAGCGGCATGATACCGGCGAGGGAGCTGTGGTGAACTGTATATGGTGGGCGAATTCATGGATGGCCGTATACATCAGCGGAGAGTCGCCAGTAAAATTACGGTTATGGATGATTATCTCCCTCTCCTCCGGTTTGTACAAGCCGTCCACCTTCAGGCTCTTCTTCCCGGAAAACGTCACTTTGAACTCCTCCACATCATCTTTAAGGAGAAGAAGTTTGGCTTTTACCTGTTCCTGGTTCATGCCGCCTCACCATCCGCCGCTGCTCAGCCTGTCATCGATAAGGGCCTTTATTTTTAGAAGGACCTCCTCTCCCCTGAGCTGGTCGAGCTGCTCCAGAAGGAAGCTCATCCGGTCCAGGAGCTCCAATTCCGGAAGCATCTCCAGGCGATCCGCGACCTTTCTCATCATTATTATATCGTTCATCGAGCCGGCCATACGCCCCCCCTTTCCAATGGGCACCGGCCATCGGATAGCATATCGCTCCATTTGCGTCAATACTTTGTCAAAGCGGCCATAAGAAGTTTGGCAAATGCTCAAAATAAAAGGGACGCGCTCCCGCCGGGAACGCGCCCCTCTAATTGAGATGATGAATCGACTAAACTAAAAGGCGAAGCTCTCGTCGAGCATTTCGAGACACGTGAGGTCTTCACTCTTGATCGATCTGGCTATCGCCGAAGCCTGCGGGAGGACATGCTTTACGTAATAGCGCGCGGTCATGATTTTCCCATGATAGAAGGCCCCGTCGCGGTGCTCGCGGAGGAACTCATTCACCCTCTTTTTGTCAGCGGCGCCCACACCGTTTTTCGCAAGGATTGCCTCCAGTTTCTCCTCAGCGATTCCGGCCTGCCAGAAGAGTAGCCAGGCAAGACAGATCGTCCCCATCAGGTTGAGGAATGGATACGCGTTGGAGATCGGAACGAGGAATTTACCCTCCTTGCCGCACCGGGCGAAGAACATACCCATATCGGCGAGCGTATTGATTGCGTCCTGGACGTCCCTGGAGATGTCCGCAAGTCCCGGCCTGTCCTTGTAGCGGGCGACGGTCTTGTTCATCTCGACGAGAAAATTCATAAAGTTCGCGCCCTTGTTCTGCGTCATCTTGCGGCCGACAAGGTCGAGCGCCTGGATGCCGTTTGTCCCCTCGTACAATGAGGCAATCTTGAGGTCGCGCATGAACTGCTCGACCGGATAGTCCTGGCAGTAGCCGTAGCCCCCGTAAACCTGTATGGCGAGCTCGGTGACGCGGAACCCCATATCGGTGCAATAGGCCTTGGTGATGGGAACCAGTAACTCCATTATGCCGTGCCAGCGCGCCGCCTCTTCGCCCTCCATGGCCTCCTTCCTGTCGATCGCCAGGGCGCAAAGGTACACCAGCGCGCGCATCCCTTCGACATGGGCCTTCATCCATAGCAGCATGCGACGAACGTCCGGATGGCTTATTATCGGCACCCTTGGGGCCTCGGGGTTTTGCATGTTCATGAGATCGGCTCCCTGAAGCCTTTCCTTCGCGTAGTTCAGCGCGTGAAGGTAGGCTATTGACGCCGTTCCCATCCCCTGGAGCCCCATGCCTATGCGGGCCTCGTTCATCATCTGAAACATGATTCTCATGCCCTTGCGTTCCTCTCCCAGGAGTTCAGCGTAGCAGTCTCCATTGTCGCCGAAGCTCATGGAGCAGGTTGCGCTGCCCTTAAGGCCCATCTTGTGCTCGATTCCTGTGATGCTGTAGTCATTGCGCCTGCCGGGGCTCCCGTCATCGTTTACCAGATACTTGGGAACGAGGAATATGGAGATTCCGGGCGTTCCGGATGGGTCGCCCTCTATGCGGGCGAGCACCGGGTGTACAATGTTTTCGAATAGATCGGAATCGCCGCCGGAGATGAATATCTTGGAGCCGGTAATCCGATAAGTTCCGTCCGGCATTCGCACGGCCTTCGCCTTGAGGTTACCGACATCCGAACCGGCGTCGGCCTCCGTTAGGACCATTGTGCCGCCCCATTTCCCCTCGTACATCTTCATCATATATTTCCGCTTCTGCTCTTCCGTTCCGAAGACCTCTATAAGATGGGCGGCCCCGACCGATGCCTCCGGATAGAGCAGAAAGCCCATGTTGAACACATAGTACTCTCGCGCCGCGAGGTCGATAACGTATGGAAAGCCCTGACCTCCGGCCTCCGGCGAAACGGCCATGGTAAAAAGCCCCGCGTCGTTCATCAGCCGGTGAATTTTTTTATAACACTCCGGCACGCTGACATTGCCATTTTCCAGTTTGGCCCCCACCCTGTCCCCCTCGGCATAGAACGGAAGCATTTCCTCCTCGGTGATCTTTCGGGAGAGTTCGAGCGCCATGTCGAACATCTCCTTGGAATGCTCTCCGTAGCGGGCTGTGCCGAACAGCTCCTGGATGTTGAGCATTTCGTAAAGACAGAATTCCTGGTCCCTCGCATCGACTATCAAGCTCATGATACCCTCTTGTTACTTGTATTTACTTCGTGTCCGTAAGTCGCCGGGCCCCATCGATCCGCCGCCGCAAGCAGGCCGCATGCCGAATAAAACCACCGACATGGGTCGGGGATGGCGGATTGATCGCTCTTCCGACAACAATGTTAGCTAATATAGCCCTAAAAAAGAGTGCAACAATATAATTTATATTTATATAATAATTATGCTATAAAATTCGTAAGCTTGCAAGACAAATTACGGCATTCGTTTTGAGATTATAAAAAGGCTATGGCGCCCTGTGCGTAGATCGACAGGATGATAGAAGGTAAATAAGGCCGGCTCGGATGGCCCGCTCCGGCCTTATAAGCGGAGAATTCTATTTGGAATGATTTACGCCTGTGCTCGAAAAAGGATTTATTATCGTAACCGCAGACGGATCGCTATCGGCGGAGCGTTTCCCTGCCTAGCCCCCCGGCCCATACTCCATCCAGCGTTTTACCGCCGTCCTTTACGGTATAGATGACCGGGTCCGGTGCTCCCCAGAATACAGTCAATATGTTATCCTTGAGCGTCCCGTGCCCGTAATATTCTGTTCCCACCTTCCAGTGGAAGCGATACATATCGCCATCCTTTCGTATGATTACAACTCCGATATAAGGTGAGCCGTCCGGGTTTGTTCCGGTCGCCGAATATTCGCCCTCTATTTCATATGGCTGGGCGACGGCCTTCATCACATGCGGCTGAAACATCACTGCCGCGAAGGCAATAAGCATCCCCCATGCAAACATCCGTTTAATTTTAATCATCCCTCAGACCTCCTGGATCATATTCTTTTTCGTTTCCTTCAGGCTTCTCCACCTGTGTTTTTATAAAAATCGATGTCCTTGTAACAGGGGGCCATTATGTCATGCCGCATCCGGCGCAAAAATCGCGCCCTGTCGATGAACCGCACGAAATCACCGGCCCTTCCGGGAAACCGCCCCGCTCACGGCGGAGTTCACACGCCTCAGGTGCCCCCATGGCCGACTGTAACTCTGCCGTCCTCAACGATTACAGGCACCTGCCTGCGTCCGCCGGTAAACTCGAGCATTTCTTTCAACCTGGCGGCATCTTTTTTAACGTCGAAATAATCAGCTCTGTCCCCATAGGCCGACCTGGCCTGTTCCGTATAGGGTCAACCGGCTTTGCCAAAAATAATCACCCGCGCCATTACATCCCCCCTCTTTTGATCGCAGTTTTACCATTGAATTTTTACTCTTTTCCAGGTGAAAAGTCAAGCATGAGTAGCGGGTCAACATCTCCCGCATTAATGGCGCTTAAAATATGCTTGTCGTCAATGATGCGTCGGCTATATTCTGTTCCCCCTGCCGGCAGGTGTCCGGCCGAAGCATACTCCAGGCGGTTGTCATGAATGTATTGATACTCGGGGCGGGAGTCGTAGGATTCCAGCTCGCCCAACAGCTCGTCAACGAGGGGAAAAACGTCACCATCATCGAAAAGGACCCGGAAAGGGCCAAGTATGTCTCGTCACATCTCGACTGCATGGTGATTAACGAAAACGGCACACACCTCTCCACCTTCCAGGAAGCCGGCGCCTCCGAAGCGGACTCCTTCATCAGCGTCGCGGATATCGACGAGGTCAACATGATAGCCTGCGGCATTGTTTCGAGCGAATTCAGGGTTCCGATCAAGATTGCCCGGGTCCGCAATGCCGATTATTCGCGCGCCCGTATCTTCGAAAAGGGATTTCTTGGAATAGACTACGTCGTAAACCCGGAGGTGGAGACGGCTCGGCATATAGCCAACACAGTGGCTCTTGGGGCCGACAGCGACGTCATGCTTTTTGAAAACACGGAAATCCAGATGCGTAATCTCGTCGTGGACCAATCCTCCTTTTTCGCCAACCGCTCCCTCAAACAGATACGAAAAACGATCAATGAAAAATTTCTGGTTCCCTGCGTCATCAGGGAGGATTCTTTCGTCATCCCGTCCGGCGACTTCGTCGTCCGCGAGAACGACAATATCTATCTGCTCGCCACTCGCAAGGACCTTACCCGCATCTTCATGGAAACGGGAAGGAAAAGCGAGCGCCTTGACAGAATCATCATTGCCGGCGGCGGCCGTATCGGATCGCTTGTTTGCCAATACCTCATACGCACAGGCAGGAAAATCACCATTATCGACAGCGTTTACGAGAACTGCAAATCCCTCTCCGAGCGCTTTCCAGACGCGCTTGTGCTGCATGCCGACGTCTCGGATGAGGACCTCTTCGAGGAGGAACGTCTCGACAGCTACGACCTCATTATAACGACCACCAACAACGAGGAGTTGAACATACTCACGGCCGTATACGCAAAGAGCCTGGGGGTCAAACGCGCACTGGCGCTGGTTACCAAATCGAATTATGTGTCCATTGCGTCAAGGCTCAAGATCGATTCAATCGTAAGCCCCAAGGTGAGTACGGTCGACGCTATTTTGAAATTCCTCAGACGGGGGAACATCCGAAGCGTGCACAGCATCTTCAATGGAATGGCGGAGGTTCTTGAATTCAAGATCTCGGGCGATTCTCCGGTAATCGGTCGAAAGATAATGGACATCTCCATGCCTTCCGAATCCCTGATACTCAGCGTAATAAGGGGGCAGGAGCAGGAGACCATTCCGGACGGCAATTTCGTTCTCGAGGAGGGCGACACCCTCATCTCGATCGTCGATAAAAAATTCATCGCGGACCTGGAAAAATCCCTTATGGCCGGACGCCTCTGACATTCAATGAACCCATTCCTGATAACCAAAATACTCGCCTTTCTAATGCTGATAATTGCCGGCTTTATGCTGCTGCCGGCCGGGATAGCGCTTTACAACTCGGAAATGAGCTCATTATTTTCGTTTCTCGCGGTTATTCTGTTCATCGCCGGAATCTGCGGCGCGCTCCTGTACGGACTGAGGAAGCGAAGGGCCGAGGCCCTGTCGACCCGTGACGGTTTCCTGCTGGTCACAGCGAGCTGGATCGGGGCATCGCTTGCCGGCGCGCTCCCCTTTTTCATTTCGGGCGCCATTCCATCCTATGCCGATGCCTTCTTCGAAACGATTTCCGGCTTTAGTACGACCGGCGCCACGATTCTGACTGATGTCGAGATTCTGCCGCGCTCCATGCTCTTCTGGAGGTCCCTAACCCACTGGCTGGGGGGCATGGGCATCGTGGTGCTGGCGGTCGCGGTCCTACCCATGATGGGCATAGGAGGCCTTCAACTTATCAACGCCGAATCGCCCGGACCCGCCGTCGACCGCATAACTCCCCGCATCGCCGACACGGCGAAACTGCTGTGGATCGTCTACTTGGGCTTTACCGTAGCCCAGACCTCATTGCTATTGATCGCGGGAATGGACCTTTTCGACGCCCTCACTCATAGCTTCGGCACTGTCGCCACCGGCGGGTTTTCCACGATGAACGCGAGCGTCGGGCATTATAACTCGGCGGCGATCAGCATTATCATCACAGTCTTCATGCTGCTCGCGGGAATCAGTTTCTCGCTGCATTTCCGCGTATTGACTGGCAGACTCGACTCCCCTCGCATGAACACTGAGCTCAAGGCCTATATAGGCATTTTTCTCGCCGCAACGCTCGCCATAACAATCGGCATTCATGGGGATGCGTACGATTCGCTTTTCGATTCGGCGGTACACGCCGCGTTTCAGGCCGCCTCCTTCCTTACCACCACCGGCTTTACCACCGCCGACTTCGAAAAATGGCCGCTTTTTGGCCAGGGGGTCCTGTTTCTTCTCATGTTTGTCGGCGGATGCTCCGGCTCCACGGCCGGAGGCGTAAAGGTTTTCCGGATAGTTATTCTGTTAAAACAGGCCTTTATCGAGATGCTGTATTTGATCCATCCACGCGGAATCTTTACGCTCAAGGTGAGCGGACGGATAGTGCGCAAGGATCTGGTGTATTCGGTGGCAGGCTTCTTTTTCCTCTACATCTTCATTCTGCTATGTACTTCTCTGGTGGTGGCATCATCCGGGCATGACCTTACAACTTCTTTTACGGCCGCGCTCACGACGCTCGGAAACATTGGACCAGGATTCGGTGATGTGGGGCCGTCCAGAAATTTCTCCATATTGCCGGATTACGTCAAGTGGTTCCTCAGTTTCGCCATGCTGGTGGGCCGGCTCGAGCTGTATACAGTGCTTATTGTCCTGACCCCTGAGTTCTGGAGCCGTAGATAATTCTTTTGGCGCGCGGGCCCGGTCCCTTCAAGT
Source organism: Spirochaetes bacterium ADurb.BinA120 (assembly GCA_002069125.1). GTDB lineage: Bacteria > Spirochaetota > UBA4802 > UBA4802 > UBA5368 > MVZN01. The sequence continues at coordinate 19,910 of MVZN01000018.1, read as the reverse complement.
GGCGGCAAGACCGTAGAATTGACGTGCGCACCGTATGATTCGCCCTTCCGGCCGGAGCGCACGCATTATCGGCCTCCTCCGCAATCATCCTTGTACAGTCAGAAATTGAAGTTGTCGGGGTCGGGGCCGGTGCGCTCGCGCCGGTCAAGCGAGTCGATCCTCACCACATCCTCCTTTGAAATGCTGAAATCGAAGACGAGCGAGTTTTCGATAATGCGGGCCGGGGTTACGGATTTGGGGATGGTCACAAAACCGTGCTCCAATGCCCAGCGAATCAGCACCTGGGAAGTGGTCCTGCCATATTTTTCGGCAAGCTCCATTATCAATGGATCATCGTTCAATCGACCCCTCATGAGCGGCGCCCATCCTTCGACAGCTATTCCATTATCTCGACAGAAGGATACGAGTTCCGTCTGGTAGAGGCATGGGTGCAGTTCGAACTGATTGAGCATCGGAGCGACCGAGGCCTCACGCATGAGGTCTTCGAGATGGTGGATCATAAAATTGCTCACTCCGATTGACCGCACCTGCCCCTTTTCCAGCAGCTCCTCCATGGCGCGCCATGTCCCGTGGTATTCGCCCATTACCGGCCAGTGGATGAGATAGAGGTCCACATAATCGGTGTCCAGGTTCATTCTGCTTTTTTCGAAGGCCCTTATAGTCTTATGGTATCCCTGATCGGAGTTCCATATCTTTGTCGTGATAAAAACCTCACCCCTCCCAAGGCGGCTTTGCCGCAGCGCTCGCCCCACGCCCTTTTCGTTGTCGTACAGCGCGGCCGTGTCAATGCTCCGGTAGCCGGCCTCCAGCGCCGTTCGGACAGCTTTCTCCACCACCGGCCCACCGGGGGTCTTATATGTTCCAAGACCCAACACCGGCATCCTTATGCCGTTGGCAAGCTCCACAGCGTCGTTTATGCTGAAATACAAAATGATCCCCCTGTAGGTTATTTTTATCCTTTCACTGCAGTCAAAAAATAGGCTTTTTTCTCACCGGAAGGGAACAGTATCAGAGGTTCACCTGTTCCACGACGAAAGCCGGTGCGAAGCGTATGATTTACGCTGCGGCTCGCAACGAAGCGCCGCGATTGATGGTCTCGTGTAAGCACCCTGCATTCACGGCTTCCCTCCTGGAATTCCAGCACATACGATTCGATCCCGCTAAGCGCCGTCAGATGTATGGACGCCACCTCCACGAAGAGCGTGCGCGGAAACGCCACAGGACGCGAGAATTTTGGGCTGATGGAGGAGGCGATATGGTTATGGCCCGAGATCCACAGGTCGACATAATAGCGCTTCATCACCTCCTCGAACCTCTTCGATGATGCCAGCCGCATCGTTGGGAACATCGAGGCGGGTAGCCCGCTTTTTGCCGGGGCCGCGTGACTTACCGTCAAGATGATCTTATCCTGATTCCGCGTAACGAGATCCCTCCACCATAGGAAGGTCGCCTGCGATATTTCGGTCTGCGGAGTCCGTTTTTCATCGGACATGAGGATTATAAGCATGTTTCCCATGCTTACGGCGTAATGCAGGGGTTTGCCGATGGCCCTAAGATATGCCCCCAGGTCCCTGGCCTCGTGGTTTCCGGCGATTTCGAACCAGTACGGTATACCCGCATTTTTACGGGTTTCAAGAAACCATCGATAATAGCGGTCGGCATCCTTTTTGGCATAGACTATATCACCGGCGACTATGGCCGCGTTAAGTCCAGGGAGGTTTTGCGCCACGTCCAGAACGGCGGTTTCGTAATGAAAGAACTCGCTTTCGTTCACGGGCTGAATATCGGAATGGGCCCATATCCGGAAAAGCCCGGCATCCCTGTCTTCGGTTTCTACCGGCCGAGGGTGGGTGGAGTACAGGCAAGAAAACGCAAAGAGGATTACCGCGCCAAATAGAATGGCCAGCGTTTTCTTCCGTGTTTTGATTATGTCCTTCATGAATTACCCAGCCGCTAAAAGGAATAGGGGCTTCGAAGCGTCCTGTCAAGAATTATCGCCATTGATATTTTGAGATTGGCCTTTTGAAATTATTTGTGATGGATATGGCCACTCATAAAGTTCATTATTACCCCCCCCTCACAAGGGGAAGATATCTCGCCTCCACTTGTCAGGGGGGAAGATATCTCCTCGGATAATCACCCGCTACCTTTCTAACGCAAAAAAGGCGGCGCCAAAAAACGGAAGGCATTAACCGCCCCCCTCCGGGGGGTTGGGGGGCGTTAAGAATCGGGATTGAAGAGGATTTAAGCTGGCGTCTGTAGGTCTGGGAAAGCAAAGCCCCCCTCCGGGGGGTTGGGGGGCTGGGAGATTGGGAGAAGGCAATAATCCCCCTCGATCCCCACTACTCAGGGGGGAAGATATCTCGACTTGAAAGGTATTATTTTCGGCCTTTTGAAAGGATCCTTTTAACCGAGCTGGATACCTCGTCGGCATCGAAGGGCTTATGAAGATAGTGTGTGTACCGGTCCCTTCGATCGCGCCTCAACTTTAGGGGGGAGGACGAAGAGAGGTATAGTATGGGAATATTGAACGACTCTACTATCTTTCGACAGTCGTCTTTCTCATCTCCGACTCCGCAGATCTGATCGTCAATAAGGACTAAATCGGGCTTAATGGCCGGAATTTTCCGCATTGCCTCCTCGATACTGAAAGCGAGGGTGGTATCCGTGTATCCGGAACCGCGCAGAATACAATCTATGTCCATAGCGATGATCCGCTCATGCTCGACGACAAGTATTTTCTCGGACGGCAAGGTTTTCATTAACTCACCCGACAGAACTCCCTCATATAGCAGTTTCGGCATTTCCAGGATGAAAATTTAATACAAATGCCCAAAGGGCGCGAATGAGTCGCTTGACATCCTTGTGCCCGCCTGTTATCGTCATATCCGCTTTCACCAATGCGGATCCGGTTCCATAATGAAAGATAAAGCGCCCAGATCGGCCAGAATCGCGGTGGTTGAGGATGAAATCATAATCGCCACCGATATTAAAAATATCCTTCTTAAAGAGGGATATGAAGTCGCGGCCTTAATTCATTCCGGTGGAGAGGCCGTAAAAACGCTTCCTGCCATCCTACCGGACCTAATCCTTATGGATATCATGCTTGGCGGCGGGATGGACGGTATCGAGGCTTCCATCGCCATACGCGCCCTTATGGATGTCCCGATTGTCTTCCTAACCGCCCACTCCGACCAGAAGACGCTCGACCGAGCCAAACAGGCCGGCCCCTACGGATACATCCTGAAACCCGTCAACAGAAACGACATCATCTCGAACATAGAAACCGTCCTTTACAGGCACGACCTCGAGCGGCGCCTGCGCGAGGGCGAAGAGGCCCTGAGGGCATCGGAGGAAAAGCTATCGAAGGCCTTCAGGCTCAGCCCCAGCGCCATCAGCATCACCAGAGTATCGGACGGCAGGTTCATCGATGTCAACGAGAGCTTCCTGTCGATGTATGGATTCGCCCGCGAAGAGGTAATCGGCGCGAGCGTACTGGACACCGATTTCTGGCCTCATTATATCGACAGGGAGCGTTTTGTGGCTTCCCTCGATAAAAAGGGCGCCATTCGCGACCGCGACGTCACCATAAAGACCCGCGACGGCCTCCCCAGGCTTGTGTCAATGTCGGCAAGTCTCATGGATATAGGCGGCGAGAAACACGTACTTTCCGTGCTCAACGATATCACCGAGCGCAAAATGGTGGAGGATGCGTTGCGGGAAAGCGAGGAGAAGTATCGCCTTCTTTTCTCCTCTGTTTCCGACGCGATCATCGTATTCTACGTCGACGATCTCCTCATCATCGACGCCAATTCATCCGCGCTCTCCCTTTACGGCTACGGCATCAAAGAGCTTCCCTCCATGAAGATTTCCGACCTCGTCGACGGCCCGCCGGAAGACCGCACAGAGCTCCTCGCGTTGCTTGTCGGCGAGGATAAAACCGCACGGGCGCAGAACCACAGGAGAAAGGACGGGCGCGTGTTTCCCGTAGAGGTTTCCGGGGGGATCTTCACACTCAATGGGCGGGAAATCGGCATAGCGATGATACGCGATATCACCCGGCGCAAACAGCTTGAGGAGGAGCTTATCCGCACGCAGAAATTCGAGGCGATAGGCATACTGGCCGGTGGGATCGCCCACGATTTCAACAATCTACTGACCGCCATATCCGGCAACGTCGCCCTCGGCAAGATGATCGCCAGTCCGGGGGAGGAGCTCTACGAGAACCTGCTCGAAATAGAAAAGGCCTCAAATCTCGCCAAAGACCTGTCCTTTCAGCTTCTTCATTTCGGACGCCTTTCGAAGCCGGTCATAGACACCGTATCGGTCGCCGATATCCTCGGATATACGGCGACGAAAACGGCCCTGCCGGACAACATCAACCTGTCGCTCGATATAGAGGAAGGGCTCTGGCCGGCCAGGGTGGATGCGGGCCAGATCCAGCGGGTAATCGGCTATATTTTGACGAACGCTATGGAGTCCATGCCCGGCGGCGGAGCGATCAGGCTGGAGGCGAACAACGTCATGGTCGACTCCATGATGGAGCTGCCCGTTAAAAATGGCGGATACGTGCGCATATCAATCTCGGATCAGGGCTCCGGCATACCGGCCACAAACCTGACAAGGATATTCGACCCATATTTCACCACCAAGACCACGTACGCGGAAAAGGGGATGGGTCTCGGTCTGTCGCTCACATACTCGATCATCAAGCGGCACCACGGTCATATAACCGTCGAGTCGACCGAAAAAAACGGTACTACCGTTGTGCTCTATCTTCCGGCCGCCGATAAGGCATGAGGCGCGTTCACCCGGTGATGTTGAACTCGTGCCTCCCGTGGATCCTCGAATGCTCCACTTTGATGCATTTCGACTGCACCACCTTGAGGCCGGCAAGCCGCGCCTTATCGGCCGACTCTTTGTGCGCAAGACCAAGCTGCATCCAGACGGTGCCGGCCTTTATCGCGATCGCTTCGTCCACTATCCTCGGGATGGCGCCCACGGTGCGGAAGATATCCACCACATCGATTTTTTCCGGGACCGATGCCAGATCGGGGTATGACTTCTCGCCCAGTATTTCCTTCTTGTTGGGGTTTACGGGTATTATCCGGTATCCGTTCTCCTTGAGATAGGCGCCCACCATATTGCTGTCGCGCCCGGGATTGTCCGAAAGCCCCACAATCGCGATGGTCTTCATCCCATCGATTATTTCCCGAATCTCCGGATCCGAAGGATTGGTATCGGGCATCTCACAAGTCGTTTTATCCTGCATCCCTCACCTCCATCCTTTTTTACGATCTCAGCGGACTAAGTCCGGCTTACCTACCCCGGTATACTGGCGCCCCAGAGGCTTTCGCGCCCCTAACGGAGGGCTTGTCCCAATCCGCCGTCCTTACCGGTCCTCCCTCCTCATTCCCTGCAAATAGCGTTTTATCTTATTTCGTATATAATCCGGCATTTTAATTCCTATATGCCGTAGCCTCAACTCATATTTATCGAATGAACGAATGTGCTGGGAGGTGGTGACGAATATCTTGAAATATGACCTGATGCTACCCTCGATCTCGCTCCTGAACTCCTGGTCCTGGTTCAGCATGTCCTCGACCGGAGCGATGACACGGTAATTCACCGGCCGGCATATCGACCGATAGGCCACGAATCTCTGAAGTGTCTCGCACTCGTAATCGCGTTCCGCGATTCCGCGTTCGACCGCGTGGAGGTCCACGCAGTCTACAATCTCGAAGCTGTATTCGCCGTGCAACGCCTCCTCCAGCAGATCGCGGGCCCCCCTGTAGTTCTCGCACGAGCTCAGATCGCTTCCGCATTCCTCGCCGCACCTAAGGTACAAAACGAAATCAATATCCGAGCTGGGCTGGGAGAGCCCGACGTTGACCGAACCCACTATGTCCATGGCAATGTTCTCGTTTATTCGTTCCTCGATGAGTCTCGCCACCCGTTCCAGTCTGTCCACGCGCTCGTCGGTTTCGGGCGTCTGAAACATCCTGAAAAACTGCTTTATTTCGTTAAACAGCCTTATCTCCGGTATGTGTGAGTATTTACGTATCCTGCTGTCGTAGTTTTCTTTGCGTTCGAGCGCGTGGAGACGGGCCGAGTCGATGATCTTTTCAGTCCATTTTCCGCGATGGCGGACGTACTCGACGATATCGTATATCCGGCCGTCGGCCATTTTTCTGAAATCGATCTTCGTTACCGAGCGGCCCTCCAGTTCGATCTGATGGAAAAACCCCCCCTCCAGAACGTCTCCCGTTATTCCCGTAACCTCGCCGAAGGGCGAGGGGTTCAGGTGAATGGTCCCCTCGCTTATCTCCATGCCCCAGTCGTTGTGTATGTGGCCCGTCAGGCAGAGCAATACAGGGTTGGCGTCGCAAAAGGTCCTTAGCGCGGGCGAACCCGACGGCCCCACGAAACTCAGCCTGTCGTGAATTCCATGGGCGGGCTGGTGGGTCACTATAATGTCCGGCCGGACCTCGGTAAAGTATCTGTGCATTTCGTTCTCGCTATCGTCCGTGCCGATCCCGGCCCTGTAGCGCACAATATAGCGCTCAGGGATCCCCGCGCTCCAGATGTCGGCCCCGCCGTATCCCGCTATGAGGAGCCCCTCTATTTCATATTTATGCAGATGCAGATCGCGCTCGTGAAGGGACGTGTATTTGAGGTCCATATCGTAATTGCCGGGCAGGCAAAGAACCTGCGAGCCCTGCTTTAGCGAGACGATGTTTTCGAGAACCTTGTACTTCTGCTGCATTACACGGCGCGCCCGAATCGTGTACTGCTGGTATTTGGTCCCCTTTTCTTGTATCTCGTCTGGAACATCCGGCATTTCCAGCAGTTGGTCCACGAAGTCCTCGATAATCATGTCGCCGTGTTCCATCCTCCTTCGCATGGCGTGGAAATACGACTGCAGTTCGTGGTAGGTGATGGCGGTGTCCATGCTGTAGAAGGGTATGTCGATCAGATCGCCGGAGACGACGTACAGGTCCGCAACGGTTTCGAAGAGCAGGTCCTTAACCTGCTCGAAAGCGCCGTGTATGTCCGTCAGATAGATAATCTTCATGGGAACGGCCCATTCGGCGCCCGCCCCCGTTTCCGGATGAGGATGGCCACGGAGAGCGCGGCAAGAAAGGCCAGGGCAAGATAAAGAACGAGGTCGCCCGCCTTCGAATAAAAGGTAGCTCGATTGAGGGAAAAGTCAATATCGCCCGTCAAATACCCCTTTTCAAGAATGGGGATCGACGATGTCACCCTCCCCATGGGATCCACCAGCGCCGTATAACCGGAATTACCGGCGCTTGCAAACCAGATGCCGTTTTCCACGGCGCGGAAGATGGCGTTCGCAAACCCCTGCATATGCCCCTTGTAGGTATGTGTCCAGCCGAGGTTGGTGATGTTGATAAAATAATCGGCGCCTTCGGCGCGGTACCGGCGGCACAGCCTGTGAAAAATGCCCTCATAACAGATGAGCGCGCCGAAGCGCCTGCCCTTGAGCTCGAAAAGGCAGGGGGCCGATCCCGGTACAAAACTGGAAGCCCCAAAGCTCTCCGTAATGCGCTTTACGAAGGGGAACCATCTTTCGTAAGGAAACCATTCGCCGAATGGCGCCAGGTGGATCTTGGGATACGTCCGTACCGGCTCCCCCTCTTCGCTTATGAGCACCGCGTTGTTCTGGGGATGGATTCTTCGCCCGTAATGGTCCTCGAGTATCCCTATCTCCCCTGTCAGAAGCGGCCGTTTATTCCCTCTGGCCAGGTCCAGCACCTCTCCTATGAACGGATTAATGGCGCCCGTACGAAAGCTATAGGAGATGAGCTCGAGTGTGGCGGACTCGGACCAGATAATGAAGTCCGGCGACTCCTTCATCGCCTCTTCGGTGAGCCTTTTCAGTTCCGACAGGTACATGAACTTATTACTGCCCCATGCCTCCCATGGATCGATACAGGACTGGACCATGGCCACCTTTAGCCTTTCAGCGACCTGCGAACGTACCGGTTGCGAAAGCCTGAGGGCGCCATAGGCGATAGATACGGCCAGGAGCGCAACGGCCGCCGCAAGACGCCTGAATGACGGGGTCGAGCCAATCCATCGTATCGAGAACGGCCTGGAAAAGGCCATGCGCGCAAAATCCGCCGCGACCGTGGAGAAGAGGACCATTATGAAGGTCACGCCGAATATGCCGACGAGTGAAGAAATCTGCACAAACGCCGTAAATGTATACTGCGAATAGCCCCAGTAGGTCCAGGGGAATGCGAGAAAACCGATGGACTGAATGCCGTCCACGGCTATCCAGACCGAGGGATAGATAACGGGACGCAAGCGTTCGAACCGGCGTGAGAGGTACTCGGCAGCGAGTATTTTGGAGGCGAAAAATACCGCAAGCGCAGGAATTACGAAGGTGAGGATTACCACGCTTCCTCCCGGAACCTTGTTTCCGAAATCACCAATCCAATGGTATGTTAGAAATATCCCCAGCGCCCCCGTAATGAATGACGAGGCGTATACGTTTTTAAATTTCAGGGTCCGCACATGGACGAGAAGCGGAACTAGCGCGAACCAAGCCCAGAAGGGAAAACCCTTCAGGAACCATACATCATACGAAGGGAAGGACAGGAACATCAGAATGGCGGTTAAAAGATAGTAATGACGCCGGCACCAAAGCAGCATTTCTTTGATCATCGCTTGCCGCCTGTCAGTTTTTCGAATTCCTCCTCCGTAAGCACTCGAACGCCGAGGGAGCGGGCCTTTTCGAGTTTGGATCCGGCCTCGGAGCCTGCCACCACATAATCCGTCTTTTTGCTAACCGAGCCGGACGCCCTGCCCCCCAGCCTTTCGACAAGCTCTTCCGCCTTGCCCCTGTCCATTCGTTCGAGTCTCCCCGTAAAGACGAAGCTTTTACCGGCCACCCCCTCGATGGAACCGGTTTCAACGGCCTCGTCTTCGACTACAAGGCCGGCCGCGCGCATCTCCTCGATGAGTCGTTTGTTTTCCGGGGCGCGAAAGAACTCCACCACGGACTCGGCCACCCCTGGGCCGACCTCGTTTATCGTCATAAGATCGTTCTCGTTCATGCCGATCAGCCTTTCAAGCGAGACGGCGCTTCGGGCTATGACCTTCGCCACGTGTTCGCCCACGTTGCGAATGCCGAGGGCGCGCAGAAAGAAGGATAACGGAATCCGTTTCCGTTTATCGATCGACGCCAGAATCTTCTCCGAGAGTTTTTCGCCCATGCGCTCTATCGCCAGGAGGTCTTCGGCGCGAAGCCGCAGGATGTCGGCAGCGTTTCGAACCAGGCCCGCCTCGTAAAGCCGTTGAATGAGCTCCGGGCCGAAAAACTCTATATCGAGCCCGTCCTTGGACACGAAGAAACGAAGGCCCTCCCTGCGCTTTGCCTCGCAGTTTTCGTTAACGCACCGAACGTAAATCTCTTCCCTGCGGACGGAAAATCCGCACGAGGGGCAGCTTTCCGGTGGTGATATTTGCCGCTCATCCCCCTTACGCCCCTCCGGAAGCGCCGCAATCACCTTGGGGATGACATCTCCCGCCCTGATAACCCGGACGGTATCGCCGATTCGAAGATCGAGCCTGGCCACCTCGTCGAAGTTATGCAGGGTGGCCCTTTTTACAAGCACCCCGCCGATATTGATTGGGTCGAGGTTCCCGACCGGTGTTATGACCCCCGTTCGGCCCACCTGGTAATCGACGGAATTGAGCACGGTGACCGCCTCCTGGGCCGGAAATTTCCATGCCGCGGCCCAGCGGGGAGCCCTGCTTGTCGAGCCCAGGCCCTCCCTGATCGAGAAATCGTTGACCTTCACGACAACGCCGTCAATGTCGTAGCCAAGCGAATGCCTGTTACGCATCCAGTATTCGTAAAAGCGCCGCACCTCGTCGAGTCCGCCCATCTCCATGTTTTCCGAACACGGCAGCCCCGCATTTTTAAAAAAGTCGAACATCGATCGCTGGTCTCCGATATTCGGTCCACCCTCAATCTTTCCGATGCCGTACAGGCCTATGCTCAGATCCCTTCCGGCGGTAATTTTCGGATCGAGCTGTCTTAAAGACCCGGCCGCGGCGTTTCGCGGATTGGCGAACGGGGATTCTCCCTCGGCCTCCCGTTCCCGGTTGATTCGCTCGAATTCCTCATGGCGCATGTAAACCTCGCCGCGCACCGTAAGATAATCCGGGGCATTCTCGGAGGGGATGGTTTTCGGGATGTCCTTTATGGTCGAGATATTGGCCGTAATATCCTCGCCGACCTCGCCGTTTCCGCGGGTGGAGCCTTGGACAAGGCGACCCGACCTGTACACAAGCTCCACCGCAAGGCCGTCGAATTTAAGTTCTACCGAGTATATTATGGAATCGGCGATATCCGCGGTCTTTTTTATCCGCGCGTCGAATTCCAAAAGCTCACTCTCCGAGAAAATGTTCCCCAGGCTTTGCATCGGCGGGTCGTGACGGACCTCCGCAAAGCTGCTCGAAACGGCGCCGCCCACCTTAGAAGCGGGGGAGCCGTCAAGGCGAAGCTCCGGATATCGCTCCTCTATGGAGAGCAGTTCCTTTAAAACCTCGTCGTATTCGGCGTCGTCGACCAGTGGGGCGTCGAGCGTATAATAGTGATGATTGTATTTTTCGATGAGCTTTATAAGTTCGTCATACCGGTCTTTTACCGCGCGCTTTGCCTTCATTCATCGCTCCCGTCAATAATATGAAGATTCGGTCGAGTCTAAAATGCCGCGGCCATGACGGACACGGACAGACTGTGAACACTTTACGCTGCATGGCATTTTGCGGGTTTTCCAAAACTTAAACGATATGCGTACTGTGTCGACACAGAGGCGCGAAGTCAAATCCTTTTGCCCGGGTTCCCCATCCCGAAGCATGATGATGCGCGCCCTCCGGACTTCATAAGTGACGCCAATAATTGTTTAGGCCGGGGGATCAGTAGCTCTGCTCGGTTCCGAAGGCGCCCCTGCCCTCCACCGGTATAAAATAGTATCCCTCATAGAGGCGGTAGAGCCCGTCCACCACGGCGGAGGCGGTGATCAGGCTCGTCTTGTTGCCCCTTCCGACGTAATTCGATCCGGCGTCGACAATGAAGGTCCTGCCCCCCCTGTCGCTCGCAAGCTTGATATGGCCGCCGTGGGTCGGGTTGAAGGAAAAGGGCAGGCTCTGCAAAACCCAGTGGGTCTCCTGATGGGGTTTGGTTCCGGCTGAAAAAAAGGAAGGAGGTTTGATGGCCCCCTCGGGAAGGTTCGCTATATAAGTCAGGTGGTCCCCGGGATGCAAGCCTTCGAGACACTCCCTGAAGGCATCCCGCATGCTCTTTCTCAAGTCCACCTTTTCGGCGTACTTGCCTATCCCGAAGCGCTGCTGTATCGGGACGAACAGCTTGTACAGGGTGTCCGTTTTTTTCATCTCCAAAATCTGCTCCGCGGAATAGGCCGCTGCAGTGAAGTATATAATTCTATCGCGAAGATCGGGATGTTTTCTCAGCAGAGACCATCCCGTAAGCACCTCAAGCGCCATGGAGCGTACCGGGCTGGAGGCGAAGGAATGGGAATAACGGTACAGGGCGTCATCGGTCTCGGGCGAGAGCAGGCCCTCGGAAGCGATATATTCGCCGGTCCGAAGGTCGATTACCTCGCGAAGCACCAGTCCGCCCGCAACGCGTCCGGAAAAAATGCCCTGCTGGTCCTTTCCGCTCCCTATGCGCCTCAGGAGCGTGCCCGGCTCGAGCGGTTCCTCGGGTGAGATTTTAACGAGAAATCCGGGGATGTCCATGCAGGCAGAAGGAGGCTCCCGCATCGAATTAGGCAATTGTTTTTCGCGTCGAATCAGAACCTGGGTTGCCGTTTTTCAACGAAGGCCGTCATCCCCTCTTTCTGCTCCGTGTTCGCGAAACAAAGACCGAAGAGGTCGCGCTCGATGGCCATTCCGGTTTCGATATCGGTTTCGATACCGCGATTGATCGCGGTTTTTGCGTACTTGACCGCATGCCGGCTCTTCATGGCAATGGTGCCCGCCAGGTGCAGGGTTTCGTCCATCAGTTCCTCCGGCGCCACTACCCGGTTGACCAGCCCAATACGCTCGGCCTCCTCCGCGCTGACGACCCTTTCGGAGAATATGAATTCCTTGGCGCGCGCTATTCCGATCAATCGCGGAAGGCGCTGGGTTCCGCCGAAGCCGGGCGTTATGCCCAGGCCCACCTCCGGATGGCCTATCCGTGCGCTGGTGCTCGCTATGCGGATGTCGCAGCACATCATCAGCTCGCACCCTCCTCCAAGGGCGTAGCCGTTCACCGCGGCGATAACCGGTTTTTCCATCAGTTCGATCTTTCGAAATACTCCCTGGGCCCGCTGCGAGAAGAAACGCGCCTGGTCCGGGCTGAGGTCCTTCATCTCGTATATGTCCGCGCCGGAAACGAATGCCTTACCCTCTCCGGTGATGACCACAACGTAGATATCGTCATCGGCCTCGAGCATGGCTATGGCCGAATCGAGCTCGAGAAGGGTTTCCGTATTGAGGGCATTAAGGGACTTGGGCCTGCAGAAGTTGATGACCCCGATGCTCATGACGCGCTTTATGGTGATGTTTTTAAATTCCATAAAAGCCTCCAGGGGACGAGGGAAAACCGCCCTTTCTGATATTACATTATAGCGTTTTTCCCAGATTATTCTTAATTTGTACACTAAAATTTATATTTAAGTTGTTGCATAACTGACAAAATGTCATCGCAAGAAGGCCGCAGGCCGACGCGGCGATCTGAAAAAGGCAACAAGTTACAGGCAAAAAACCAGATACCGTATGAGATTGCCACGCCCCGATACGGCCGGGGCTCGCAATGTACTCAGTAAAGCAACAACTCTATTATTTGCAAACTCTGCCGCAAGCATCCCGACACTGGGTCGTGTATTGTTTTGGGGGTGTCCAGGAAAGCGGAAAGAATTGCCGTTCGCAAGCGCGGTGATTTATCGAGGCCACGGCTCCGGGCGCGGCCGGCCTCAAGGCTTGTGTTTCCACCCGAGACGCTTCAGCGCCTCCGCCACGTCCTTGCGAACATCCAGGTCCTTGTCATTTAAAAGGGTGCTTAGAGACTCAACCGCGCGAGAATCCCCCATTCGTCCGAGCGACCAGGCCGCATGGGCGCGCACCGAGGCGTCCTTGTCCTTGAGTGAGGCCACCATTTGACGGAACATCCTGGAATGTCCGTTTTTACGCTGATGCTCATCTGCCTCCTTCAAACGCCGACGCGCGCGGGACCCCCCACTCCGGGCGATTTCGGCGTCCTCGGGCGCCTGCGCTGCCGCGCCATCCGGCGCATTGTTCCCGCCCTCAGTGGAAACCTCCGGTGTTTGCCCGTCCTTTTTTCGGCCTTTCCACCACGCCATGTTCTCCTCTCGTATTCTTCGAATGTTTGACCGATTTGGCCGATCGGCCTTTTCGCCCGGTCCGGCGTCTGAGCGACGACGAAGGAAGTCCAAGTATCACAACGAAGCGGCGGCAGGTCAAGATAAATACCCCTAAGGCGTTCACTCCCGCCCGGGGGAGGACTCCAGCCTCTTCCGTACGGCGGCGATTTTTGCCCTGAGGTTAAGGAGATACGCGGGCTCCGGCTGCTTCTCCCCCTCGTGTTTATCATACTCCTCTTTTTTTATTTCAAGCATCACGGCTTCTTGATCGCCGTGGTGTTTATCGAGCAATCGCTCCACCCATTCTCTAAAACGCTCCGTCGCGTCTATCGCACGCGGTATGTACAGACGGGCGTCCTCGCCCGTGTAATAAACGCCATGGGCCAGGATGAGTATTTCCACCTCGTATCCGGAGAGCCTTCGCATAGAGTTCAAATATATGTCGTAATCCGTCAGGAATTCGCTCATTATATATCCGTCCGCGCCCGGCACCCCCACCGATTCGGAGGGTATCATCAACTTCAACGCCGGCACGTAATAGGTGGTCATGTCGCGCGTATGCCCTGGCGTGCGTATTGCCAGCACGTCGAGGCCGGGCGACACCTCGATCTTGTCCCCGTCCTCCAGCACGACATCGACGACGAAGGGCTCGAACGACGGCGCGTCTCTATCCCCGTATCGGTTGAGCTTCGTGATGAGATCGATTGCCGATTGTTTTTTAATGATTTCGCTTCCCTCGCGCGAGGCCCCGATTCGCATCTCCGGAATCATGCGCTTGAGATATCCGGCCGCTCCGCAGTGGTCGAAATGAACATGCGTCAGCAACAGGTGCTCCGGGCGTCTTTCTCCCAGTACGCGCCGCGCTTCGTCGTGGTAGTGCGGCCCGAACAGGTATATCCCCGCCTCGAACATAACCGGATGCCGCCCGTCGAGCAGGAAAGACGGCACCTGGGCCGGCCCAAGGCAATGGAAGTTGTCGGTAATCCTTGCGGGATCGCTTTTAATAATCATGGCAATGGCTCCTTGACGTAGTTCGGCGGAAGTACTATCAAACCAAAGCTTTCAGTCAAGCGATATTGCGCGAGACCCATCCTAATCGCGTTTTTCATTCGAAATAACCGTTGACAGACCGGCGCCCTGTAAAAGCATAAAACAAGCTGGCTTTATCTCAGGCGGCTTTCGCGGGCCTTTCCGGAGATTGACCGCCGGGGGCTTCGCAATTATCCATAAACACCGGAGGCAGGCAATGAATTACGAAACCATTTCATTCAGCCACATCGAAAAAGGAATTGGCCACCTGAGGCTCCGCCGCACCCACTGTTACAACGCCATCAATCATCAGATGATGGAAGAGATCGAAGATTTCTGGCGCGAGAGGCTTTATGACCTGGATACGGTCGTCATCATTTTAAGCAGCGACTGCGAGAAGGGCTTCTGCGCGGGTCTGGATATGAAAGAGACCGCCGAGATGGCGCCGAAAATGAACGTCGCGGAGTTTTACCGCTTCCAGGCGCGCCTTGCCCGCCTCAACCTCGCGATGCGCCGCGCGCCCCAGCCGATAATCTGCGCCGTTCACGGCGCCGCCGCCGGGCAGGGATTCAGCTTCGTGCTTGCCTCCGACATCCGCCTCATAACTCCCGACTCCCGCTTCAGCGCCGCCTATATCAACATCGGCCTGGGGGGGGCCGATATGTCCTGCAGCTATTTTCTGCCCAGGATGATAGGGGCCGGGCGGGCATACGAATTCATGTATACCGGAGAGTTCATGTCGGCCGAAGAGGCGCTATCGCTTGGACTGGTAAGCAAAATTGTCGATCGCGAGCGCCTGCTCGAATCCGCTCTCGAATACGCCCGGCTGATGATGACCAAAAACCACATGGGCCTCAGGTTGACCAAGGAGGCCATTAATATCAACCTCGACGCGGGCGGGCTGGAGGCCGCGCTCAATATGGAGGACCGCAACCAGACCCTGCTCGCCATCGGCGCATTTTTGAACAAGTAGCGTTCCGCCCGCGATGAGCCGAAAGCGCGATGGGCGCTGAATCTCTCAGCGCCCATCGCTTGTATTCCGGCCCGGAGCCGTTGTTTTTGACCTTATTTGAGCTGGCCGGACATCTTCTTCTGTATCTCGCGCGCTTCCTTTACAGTGCGCTCTATGACCTCCTTGACCGTGGGTATATCGTCGATTATACCCTGCACCTGGCCGATAAGCTGGACGCCCTTTTCGAGGTCTCCCAACTCCGTCGCCGCCTGGATCTTGTCGAATGCCGTGGCGAAGTGGGCAAGCTGTATCATCAGCTTCGGTCCCTGCAGCATGGTTCCGATTGCGAGCTTGAACCATGGCAGATCCATGAGTTTGGCGATGCGGATCGAGGCGAAGAAGGCGCGCGGCAGGCTCATGCCCTGTCGGATAGACTTTTCCGCGGCCGGTGTTTTAAGAACGCGGCAATAGAGTCCATCGAAGCGGTTCGAATACAGGGTGTCCTCTATTCCGGCCTTAAGCTGGGCCTCGATGGTTTTAAGCGCCACCGGGCTCTCCTTTGTCATCGAAAGCCGGGTGCCCATTCCCACGCCTTCGGCGCCAAGCGCAAGGGCCGCCGCCATGCCTCGTCCGTCGGCGATTCCGCCAATGGCAACAACCGGAATTTTGACCGCGTTGACTATGGCCGGCACAAGCACCATTGTGGTGACCATTCCCCCGTGCGCCGCCGCCTCGTGTCCCGTGACCTGCAGCGCGTCCGCACCCTGCTGTTCGGCGCTTATGGCGTGCTTTTCGTTCACTACCGTAGCGATCACCTTGCCGCCGTACTTGTGCGCCCGCTCGGCGATCCAGCCGCACTTTCCCAGCGAAACGTTGATGACCGGCACCTTCTCCTGCAGAAGCACCTCGGCGTTCTCCTTCGCTCCCGGCATGAGAAGGGTCGCGCCGGCCCCGAAGGGTTTGTCGGTAAGCTCGCGGATCCTCCGTATGGCCGCGCGCGTATCCTCCGGCTTGAGCGGTCCCGTGGCAAGCCAGCCAATTCCGCCGGCGTTACATACGGAGGCCACGAGCTCCGGAGTGCTTATCCAGCTCATGCCCGGAAGGACGATCGGATATTTGATCTTGAAAAGTTCGGTGATCCTTGTCTTCATTTCATTCTCCTGTCGCTTTTCCTGTCGCCCTCCGGCATCGCCTCGCCGGCGGGACGGATACCGGGGCCGGGAACGCGTTCGCGCCGGCCCTTTAGTATTCTAATTTTTACAATTCTATTTTGTCAAACACATCTTCGAATTACTATCCCGCCAGGTTCCTAAAGCATGATCTTTAGGTCCGAGAGCGGATAGGCCGCGCAAGAGTGTATGTACCCGAACTCCCTGTCGGATTGGCGCAACAGCACCCCGCGCGGCTGAAAGACCTTTCCGGAAACAAGCTTTATCCTGCACATGCTGCATTCGCCGCACCTGCACAGTGAGGGAACCACTACTCCCGCGCGCTCAAGCGCGGCAAGAAGGCTTTCTCCGGCCCTGGCGCGCAGGGTCTTTCCTCCGCGTACGCTCACCTTAAATTCGGTCGACGCCTCCACCTCCCTTGGCCACCCTGGCTCGGCCGTAATATCCTGCGGCTGTCCGAACATCTCCCGGCGCACCTTATTTTTTGGTATTCCGAGTTTTTCAAGCTCCGGAATGCAGAACTCGTACATCTGCGACGGTCCGCAAATGTAAAACGTCTTTGAGCCAAGGTCGTTAAGCACCGAACGAATCAGGTCTGCGTTTATAAACCCTGTAAGCTCCGAACAGGTCTTCGACGGCTCCGAGATGACAGGCCTGTAGACGAAATTGCCGAAGCGGGAGGCGCGGTCTTTCATTTCCGAGTGGAAAATGATGTCGTCCTCACGGCGGTTGCCGTACAGCAGCGTGATTTCCCTGTCCAACCCCCTGTCCGTCACCTCGCGTATCATGCTCATGAACGGCGTGACGCCGCTTCCTCCGGCAAGGCACACCATGTGCTTCTCGTGGAACAGGGGGTTGTAATGGAAGTTGCCGGATGGACCGCTGGATTCGAACTCGTCGCCGGGGCCGACCCCGTCGAGCAGATAGTCGGAGACAAACCCGTTTTCAACCCGGCGTACCGTGATGTCGTAAAATCCCGTCTGGTGGGGGGCCGACGATATGCTGTATGGTCGGCTGGTCCGCACCCCGTCTATTTCAACGAAGAGGTTGATGTACTGGCCCGCCTGGAACGGCGGAAGGTATCCGTCAACCGGCGCCATCCTGAGAGTCGCGGCGCTTTTCGTTTCCCTTATGACGGTCCCCACCTTGAGGCGCAGGGCCTGGGGATGGAGCAGGTTTACGAGGCGCATGGTGCGGCCCTTTTCCACCGTATAATCGATGCCATATTTCCGGCAGATCCGGGTCTCCTCGCGTATCCTTTCAACACCTTCCAACTGGTCCGCTATATTCCTTCTGCTCATCTTCTACCTCCCCCTCATCCCCAGGTGTTTAAGCGCCGCCCGGCCGGTGGACGCTCCCGAAGCCAGCGTCGGCTGGAATCCTCCTCCCGCGGCCCATGCGCCCGCATGGAAAAGGCCCGAAATGGGCTGGACCGGAGGATTGATAAGCCGCGAGTCTTTTATATGCTGGTCGAATCCATAGAAGGCCCCGCCCGGGTGGCCGAGATAACGAACATGGGTGATCGGCGTGGATATTTCGATTTCCTCTATATGACTTCTGAATCCCGGAAAAACGCGCTCCACGAGATCAAGCACCTTCGCAGCGTAACGGTACTTCTCCTCCGCGTAGCGGGACGGGGGAATGGAAAGCCAGGGCTCCAGATACTGAAGGTCGACCACCGCTATCTGGCAGGTGCCCTCCGGGGACGCCCCTGGATCGGAGACATTGAAGCAGGATACGAGAATCATTGCGGGCTCGTCTATATCCCTGAGCTGCGAAAACGCGTGGTTAAAGTCATCATGCGCGCCTATAAAATTTGTGGTCTCTTCTATACCGAGTTCGGCAGGGGTGCAATCCATCCCTATGTACAGCGTAAACGAAGAGGGGCCAATCGTCCTGCCGCTCATCTCCTCGTATTTTTCCTTTGGCGACTCTTCGACTCCAATAAGCTCATTGTAGAGGACAGGTGTGGATATGTTTGCCACCACGCATCCTGTCGGGATCCTCTCGCCACGTTCCGTTACAACGGCGGAAACCGCGCCATTTTCCAGCTCAATTTTCTGTGCGCCGCAATTGAATCGCACCTCACCGCCGTTCTCCGTAAACTTTTCTATGAGCGCGTTTGACAGCGCCTGCGAGCCGTTTCGGATGTGGTATGGCTTGAATTCGATGTAGGCGAAAATGAGGGCCGCCAGATCGCTGAACGAGAGATAGCGCGGTGGAAGGCCCATATAACCCCAGTAGGCCGCCACGCTTGCCTTGAGAAGCGGATCGTTAAAATACTCGTCGAGCAGGTCCTGCGAGCTGGCCATGGCGTATTTAAAGTAAAGCGGGTATTTCTCACTCGAGGCCTCTGGATCGCGCATGTAAATGACCGAGATGAGCTGGTTGAAGAACTCGTATACCAGATCGTAGAATTCCTTTATTCTCTTCCCTTCGGCCGGAAAGCGCTTTGTAAGGGCCTCCACCGTCCCGTTTCTGTCGGCAGGAAGGGTTATATCGAGGCGGCCTGGGATCGTAAGCCTGTACAGATTTTTCATCGACACGAACTCCACCCTGTCCAGCACATCCAGACCATGCAACACCGAGCGCAGAGGCCCCGGGAAACTGGCGTCTCCCATGCCGCTGAGCTGATGCAGCGCCACCTCGAACTCGAACCGACCCCTGCAGAAGCTCGTGGCGCAACCCCCGGGCACGTTGTGGCGTTCCAGCAGGAGCGTTTTCGCGCCCCCCTTGGCCAGCGTGGCCGCCGCCGTAAGCCCGCCGTTACCCGCACCGATAACGATCGCGTCGAAACCAGACATGGCTCCCTCCCCTACAATATGATTGGACCCGTTGATTGGCCTGATCGGAGTTTTCGGGTTGCAGCTTCATTATTCAACCGATCCATGTAACAGCCTAAATGGCGCGCCGACGTTTAAGCTTTTCATCTGGCCGACGCTATTCCAATGGTTTTCGATATGATTACATAACACTGTTATGTTGCCGGCTTTGCAACCATATTTTTTGTGCGATTCGCAAAAATGTTCGCCTTCCTGAAGGCGACCCGGGCCAAATCCGTATTCAATATGTGGGATGCGCTCGTGTTTCCGGTTGATCCAAGCGCCCATATTCACTCGACGGGAATCCTGTAAAAAGCGCCTTTTATCTGAAAATAGTACTTGTAATTCGGGGGGTGGCACGATAGCGTTTATTTGAATTTTACTATTCAAATTGTCCGCGTGACTATGGTAAGCGATGAAAAGATTCAACAGCGCACTTGCGCAGTTCATGACCAACAAGGCGATCCGCCTTAACGAGGTCATCAATGTTCCGGAACACCTGTTTTTTATAGAC
>MVZN01000017.1 GCA_002069125.1 Spirochaetes bacterium ADurb.BinA120 | reverse complement strand
GACGTCGCGGGTTCAAATCCCGTTTCCCGCTCACTACAAAATCCCCTGGATCTCCTGGGGATTTTCTTATCTTAGCGGCAAGTCCCGTCGGTTTTTATTATTGAAATATTATGATTATGTTTAAATAGTGGATTTTGGCCGTATTGCGGTAGATTGAGTTTGAGGAAAGCCATCCCGGCGTTTACGCCATCAATTTCGGATTATACCGCATTGACCGGGAACAGGGAAGCGGCCCCGGCCGCCCCGGCATATTTACAGCAAGAGGGAAAACTTTGATTATCTCGGAAAAGAAGCTTGAGAACGCGCAGATGGAGCTGCACATCGATGTTCCGGAGAACCGGGTTGAGATAGAGTACAAGTCGGTATTCGAGCGAATACGTAACAATGCCCGGATAGACGGTTATCGCAAGGGCAAGGCGCCGCTCGAGCTCATTGAGCGCAAATTCGTCGATATGGCCGACCAGGAAGTGGCGGAAAACATACTCCGCTCGGAATATCAGGAGGCGGTCATAGAAAAGAACTATACCCCAATCTCACCGCCCAGCTTCAATTTCGACCGGATCAAACGGGGGGAGGGGTTTAGCTTCACCGTAGTGTTCGAGACCATGCCGGTGATCGAGCTTGGCGATTACAGGGGCCTCAAGGTGAACGAGCGCACGTGCAAGATAACCGAAGACGACGTTAAGCGCGAGATCGAAACGCTGCGGGAACGCCACGCCAACATTTCCAAAAAAGAGGGTGATGATGCGCGGGTCGAAAAGGGCGATATGATCAGGATAGGGATCAAGCGCATCGACAATGTCGAGCCGGAGCGTGTGGAGGGGCTCGAGTTCAAGGAATACAACATGATCGTCGGGAAGAGCAGGTCCGAATACGGCTTCGACGGCGATGTTCTGGGCATGAAATCCGGGGAGCGAAAGGAGACGAAGATCAAGTACCCCAAGGATTACGAGGTCAGGGACCTGGCCGGACAGACCGCCCGCTACATCATCAGGGTGGATGAGATAAACAGAATGGACCTGCCGGCACTCGATGACGAATTCGCAAAGGATCTCGGTGAGTATTCATCGCTCGATGAGATGAAAAACGGCATTCGCGCGAAACTGGAAAAATTCGTAACCGAGAAGGCGAAATCCGAGGCCAAAGGGAAGCTCCTAAGGGAGGCCGTCGCTAAAAGCGGCTTCGATCTGCCGGCATCTATGGTAAGGAAGGAGATGGGGGCGCTTTTCCAGCGAGTGCAGGAGCGTACCGGCTATTTCAGTGAAGATATCAACGAATTCGCGGCGACATTGGGGCTCAACGTGGAGGAGTTCTCAGGCAGCCTGAGAACAGAGGCCGAGTCGAATATAAAATCGACGCTCCTGCTCTCAAAGATAGCGGAAAAAGAGGAGCTTAAAGTCCCGGAGGACAAATACCGGGAGGTTGTGGAAGGCATCGCGAAAAGGAACAACAGCAGCGTCGAGGAGCTCGAGAGGATCATAAGCCAGAACAACTCGCGTGAGAGCATCGAGTCCGATCTGGTGATGGAGAGCGCGCTCGAGCTGATCTACGAGAACGCCAAAATCGACAGGGCGAAGCCTGAAAGCCTTGACGAATTCATCAAATCTGAATAATATTTGATTTTTGTCGGCTGATGAGCTATATGTTCCCTGTGCCGGTCCAAAAAGGATTGGTGTAACAGCGAACGGCATGCCGACACTAATATTACAATCACCACGTGCGGTACGCCACCCAGGAGATATGCGCCATGAGCCTTGTTCCCATAGTAGTCGAACAGACATCGCGGGGGGAAAGATCGTATGATATCTACTCGCGGCTTCTTAAAGACCGCATTATCTTTCTCGGCGAGGCCATAGACGATCATATTTCGAGCCTCGTGATAGCCCAGTTGCTGTTTCTGGAGGCCGAGGACCCCGATAAGGACATATTTCTCTATATCAATTCCCCCGGCGGCATTGTCACCTCGGGCCTGGCCATTTACGACACCATGCAATACATCAAGCCCGATGTTGCGACGATCTGCATAGGCCAGGCGGCGTCCATGGGCTCGCTTCTTCTGGCGGCCGGGGCCGGCGGAAAGCGTTCGGCGCTTCCGAATTCACGTATCATGATCCACCAGCCGTCCGCGGGCTTCCAGGGACAGGCGACCGACATCATGATTCACGCCAAGGAGATACTCAAAACCAAACAGCGTCTCAATGAAATCTACTCCTCCCATACGGGCCAGAAGGTGGACAAGATCGACAAAGACCTCGACAGGGACAACTTCATGTCGCCGCAGGAGGCGCTGGACTACGGGCTTATAGACAAGATCATCGAAAAAAAAGTCAGGTAAGGAGGGTTAGGGGAGGGCTGCGCATCGATTCAAAGAGAGGTAACAATGGCCACCAAAAAGAAAGAAGGGAATCAAAAGCTTAGCTGTTCGTTTTGCGGCAAAAGCCAGGAAATAGTAAAGAAACTGGTCGCGGGTCCGGGCGTTTATATCTGCGACGAATGCATAGAGCTTTGCAACGAGATCGTTGCGGAGGACTGGGAATCCGGCGGCATAGAAAAAAATTTCGGCAACCTTCCCAAGCCTCATCAGATCAAGGAAATCCTCGACCAGTATGTTATAGGCCAGGAACCGGCCAAAAAGACGCTGGCCGTGGCCGTATACAACCATTACAAGCGGATCGCGAGCAACACCGGACTGCAGAAGGACGATGTGGAGCTTGAAAAGAGCAACGTTCTTCTCATCGGTCCCACCGGATCGGGCAAGACCCTTCTGGCGCAGACCCTGGCGCGCATACTCAGGGTGCCGTTCGCCATAGCGGACGCCACCTCGCTAACCGAAGCGGGTTATGTCGGCGAAGACGTGGAGAACATACTTCTCCGCCTCATCCAGAACGCCGACGGTGATGTTAAAAAGGCCGAGATCGGAATAATATATCTCGACGAGATAGATAAAATCTCACGCAAATCGGAGAACCCGTCCATAACGCGGGACGTGTCGGGGGAGGGCGTGCAGCAGGCGCTTCTCAAGATTATAGAAGGGACTATTGCGAACGTTCCGCCGCAGGGCGGGCGTAAACACCCGCACCAGGAGTTCATTCCCATTAATACCAAGAACATCCTGTTCATCTGCGGGGGCGCCTTCGTCGGTCTCGAAAAGCTGGTACAGACCCGCGTGGGCAACAAGAGCATGGGTTTCGGCGCGAACATTCAGTCGGTCAAGGAAATCAAGATAGCGAACATCCTTTCCGAGCTCCACACCGAGGACCTCATCAAATACGGCCTGATACCCGAATTTGTGGGTCGCATTCCGATAATCGCGGTCCTGGAAGAACTCGACATCGAGGCGCTCAAGCGCATCCTTACCGAGCCCAAGAACGCCCTCATCAAGCAGTTCAAAAAGATTTTCTCGTTCGAGGACGTCGACCTAATATTCACCGAGGCCGCAATCGGCGAGATCGCAAACATAGCCATGCAGAAGGAATCGGGCGCCCGCGGGCTCCGCGCCGTTCTCGAGAAGATCATGCTCAACCATATGTACGAGATACCCAGCAAGAGCGGCGTCTCCCAGATCATTATCACCGACGATATGGTGCGCGGAGCGGCCGACGCGAAGGTCGTGTACAAGGTAGGAGAGGAGAAGACGGCCTGAGGCCGGCCGCCCGCCGATCAGGGGGGGGCGGTTTTTCCGTTTACGGCTCCATCACACAGTCTACGAGGTTTACATGAAGCGTGTCATAGATTATAATAAAAAGTACCCCTTGCTTCCCCTCAGGGATGTGGTGGTGTATCCGCATATGGTAATCCCGCTTTTCGTCGGCCGCGAAAAATCCATAAGCGCGCTCGACGCGGCGATGAAGGGGGACCGTCTCATCATACTCGCCACTCAGACCGATGCGCAGGTTACTGTCCCTGGAAAGGGCGACCTGTTCGAGGTGGGCACCATTTCGGAGATCCTTCAGCTCCTAAAACTCCCCGACGGCACCATCAAGGTCCTGGTCGAAGGGCTATCCCGCGGCTATCTTTCGGATTTCGACGACAGGGGGGATTATTACGAGGTGGGCGTAAAGGACATGGAGCGTCCGGTAGATTCTGACAAGGAGACGGGGGCTCTTAAAAGGGCGCTTCTGGAAACATTCGAAAAATACATAAAACTGAACAAAAAGGTGCCGCAGGAGGCCCTTACCACGGTCAACGGCATCGAGGACCTTTCGCACCTGTCCGACGTGGTGGCGTCGTACGTCAGCTTGCGGCTCGAATTAAAGCAGTCGCTTCTGGAAATCGGCAAGCCCGAGGAGCGTATCGAGAAGCTGATCGAGCTCATCAACGGTGAGATCGACATCATGTATATCGAAAAGAAGATCCAGGGCAAGGTCCGCAAGCAGATGGAGAAGACCCAGAAGGAATATTACCTGAACGAACAGATGAAGGTGATAAAAAAGGAGCTGGGTCAGGGCGATGAAACCGCCGACGAGATCGAGGAGTTCACCCGAT
This sequence comes from Spirochaetes bacterium ADurb.BinA120, assembly GCA_002069125.1. Lineage (GTDB taxonomy): Bacteria > Spirochaetota > UBA4802 > UBA4802 > UBA5368 > MVZN01. The sequence goes on along the minus strand of MVZN01000017.1, from coordinate 48,597 downwards.
CGATCGAAGAGGCGAGGATGAGCAAGGAGGCCAAGGCCAAGGCGCTCAAAGAGGTAAAGCGGCTTGAGAAAATGCCGCCGCTTTCGGCCGAATCGGCCGTGGTGAGAACCTACATCGAGTGGCTGCGCGACGTACCCTGGCACAAGAAGACCATAGACAACCGCGACATAGACCACGCCATGGTCGTGCTAAACGAGGACCACTACGGTCTGGACGAGGTGAAGGAGCGGATCATCGAGTTTATCGCGGTGCGCCATCTTTCACGAAAACTCAAAGGGCCAATCCTCTGCTTCGTGGGACCTCCCGGCGTAGGGAAGACATCGCTGGGTCGTTCCGTAGCGAGGGCTCTGGGCCGAAAGTTCGTGCGCATGTCGCTCGGAGGGGTGCGCGACGAGGCGGAGATCCGCGGTCATCGGCGCACCTATGTCGGCGCGCTTCCGGGGCGCATCATCCAGATGATGAAAAAGGCCGGCACCGTCAACCCGGTGTTCCTGCTCGACGAAATCGACAAGATGTCCATGGATTTCAGGGGCGACCCCTCGTCGGCCCTGCTCGAGGTACTGGACCCGGAGCAGAACAACTCGTTTGTCGACCACTACATGGAGGTCGCCTACGATCTTTCGGACGTCCTTTTCATCACCACGGCGAACGTGCAGCACCGCATACCGCTTCCACTCCTGGACCGAATGGAGCTTATAGAGATAACGAGCTATACCGAACCCGAAAAGCTCAATATCGCGCTGAAGTTCCTGCTGCCCAAGCAGATAGCCGAGAACGGCCTGAAGCCGGAGAACATTGAATATTCGGAAGACGTAATGCTCTTTACGATCAGGCATTACACCCGCGAATCGGGGGTCCGGAGCCTGGAGAGAGTGCTTGCAAAGGTGTGCAGAAAGGTGGCGCGTGACGTCGTTCGTTTCGGCAAGGAATACCGCAAGGTGCTGGACGAGGCCGCGATCGTGGAATACTTGGGCGCCAAAAAGTTCAAGTACGGGAAAAAGGAGCTTAAAAACGAGGTGGGCCTTGCGAACGGCCTGGCCTGGACCGAGGTCGGAGGGGACATCCTCCAGGTGGAAGCCTCGCTCATCAAGGGGAAAGGGACCCTCATGCTTACCGGACAGCTCGGTGACGTCATGCAGGAATCCGCACGGGCGGCTTTCACATACGTAAAGGCGAACCAGCAGTTTTTCGCAATCAAGGACGAAACAGTCAAACGCAACGATATTCACCTGCATGTTCCGGAGGGAGCCATCCCGAAGGACGGGCCGTCGGCCGGCATTACGATGGCGGTGGTGATGGCCTCGCTCCTGTCGAACATTCCGGTGCGCTGCGACGTGGCCATGACAGGGGAAATCACGCTTCGCGGAAAGGTGCTCCAGATAGGAGGACTCAAGGAGAAGATTCTGGCCGCGCACAGGGCGGACATCAAGCACGTCATCATCCCGAAGGAGAATGAAAAGGACCTTGAAAAGATACCGGATTACGTGCGCAAGCTGATGGTGTTCCATTCCGTAAGCAGCATGGAGGAGGTTCTGTTCCTGGCGCTGGAGAGCCCCGAGGCCTTTTTTAAGGACCCGGAAACGACGAGGATGCTCTATGACAAGTGGAGAGGCTCCATGAATTCCGAGAAGGCCGAATCCACCGAGAATGGTGACTGGAAACGGGAGGACACCATTCAAGCATGAAACGCGGTAGGCGGGCCAGGTTTTTCAAGGAAGGGCGCCGGTTTTAACGGGCGCCCTTCGCGCGTTCAGGACTTTGAAAAGTGTATGAGTATCTTGTTCGACGTCTCCCTGTACGGCTCACCGCGCGAATTGGAATACAGGCCGCGAATCTCGAAGCCGTTGCCGGTAATGAAAGCCGATATCTCGTCGATGGAAAAGGCGCGCATTGCGTGCCGGTCCCTCAGCGTTTCGACTGAGGCGCCGCGCGAGATGTTGTAGCTGTAATTGACGTCGACGACCGTTCTCTCCCGGGAGCCGTGTATGGCGAAGCCGCGATGGCGCTCGATGATCGCCCCTCCGATAGAGGTGCGGGAAACGAGGTCCAGGTCCTTTTTCTCTATCCTGCGAACCGGTACGGCGTTCCATATCTCGAACAACCCGGCGCCCCCCGGGACCAGCGCCCTCCAGGTGTTCCAAAAAACCCGGTCGACGTCGCCGTCATCGATCATGTAGTTGAATGAGCCGAAAAGCGAAACCGCCATGTCGAACGATTCAAAATAGTCGAATTTGCGCATGTCCTTTCTGTCGAACTCGATGCCCGACGGAAAGCGCAGGCGCGCGATGCGCAGCATATCGGCGCTGGAGTCTATACCGGTGCATCGGACTCCGTGCTCCGACAGCAGGGCGAGATGCTCGCCGGTGCCGCAGCCGAGATCTATGAGCTTCGGACCGCGCCTTCCGGAAAGAAGCGAGAGTATAAGCCCGACGTCGTCTTCTATATTCCTGTGGTTGCTTTCTATGGCGAAATAGTATTCCGCAAGCTGTCGGTAGAGCTTCATTCGGAATCGTTCAGAAGAGCATGGCGGGGAATTTCTGTCCGAGGTAGTCGAGGAGGACCTTTTCGATCTCCCCGGTTACGTCTCGCTTCATCATCTCGTCCACCAGCTCCTCGCATTCGTGTATTTTCACCGAGCGGATTATGCGCTTGATCTGATGCATGAAGGCCGTTCCCATGGAGAAGTTCCTAAACCCGAGACCCAAAAGCGGTATGGTATAGAGGGGCTCGCCTGCCATCTCGCCGCATATTGATAGCGGGACCTCGTGTTTTCGTGACGCGTCGACTATATGCCTGAGAAGCCGCAGCACGGACAGGTTGAGCGGATTGTACAGATACGCGATCTTTTCGGAGATTCTGTCGACCGCGATGGTGTACTGCACCAGGTCGTTCGTGCCCACCGAGAAGAAATCCGAATGCTCCGCCAGGCGGTCCGCGTTGATCGCGGCGGACGGAACCTCTATCATTATTCCTATGGGTATGTCGGGGTCGAATTCCTTCTTTTCGCTGCGAAGCTCGTCCATGGTTTGGTATAAAATGTTACGCGACTTGATGATCTCCTCCACGGTGGAGATCATGGGAAACATCAGCCTGGTGTTGCCGTGGATGCTTGCGCGCAGAATTGCGCGAAGCTGGGTTCGGAAAAGCGGTTCGTTTTCCAGGCTGAAGCGGATTGCGCGGCATCCAAGGAATGGGTTGCGCTCCTTTACCGTTTTATTGTAGGCATAGATCTTGTCGCCGCCAACGTCGAGGGTGCGGATGGTGACCGGCATGGGCTTGAAGAATTCAAGGACCTTTTTGTAGGCAAGGTACTGCTTTTCCTCGTCCGGAAGGGCGCGGTCGAGAAACAGGAACTCGGAGCGGTAAAGGCCTATACCCTGCGCGCCATGTTCCTTTATCATCTTCATCTCTTCCGGTATCTCGATATTGCCGTAGATGTGGCACACCTCGTTGTCCAGGGTGGTGGCCGGAAGATGGGTGAGTTTGGCCAGCTCCGCGTCGAGCAGGACCAGGTCCTCCCGGTAGCGGTTGTATTCTTCGATTTCCTCCGCTGTCGGATCGATTATGATCTTGCCGCGCAGGGCGTCCACTATTACCGTCTGGCCGTCCTGCACCATCGATGTGCCGTTGATGGTGCCTACGATGGCGGGGATGTCGAGGGCTCGGGCCATGATGGCCGTGTGCGAGGTGCGGCCGCCCGTATCCGTTACGAAGGCGAGAACGTACTTCCTGTTCATCATGGCCGTGTCCGACGGTGTCAGGTCGGTCGCAAACAGGATGACCTCCTCATCGAGATCGGGAAGCGCGGGCGCGCCGGTCTTCTGGAGATTGCCTATAAGCCTCTTGTGGATGTCCGAGATGTCGATAATGCGCTCCCGGAGATACACGTCGTCTATGGAAGAAAGGCCCTGTATCAGATCCATCGAGATGTCGTTGACGACCCATTCCACGTTGCGCCGCTCCTCGCGGATGGTGCGAATGACCTTTTCGGTGATCATGGGATCTTCGAGCACCAGGAGGTGGCTTGAAAAAATATCGGCCATGTCGCGTGAAAGGCTTTTCGATATCTGCTCCCTTATGGACTGGATGTCGTTTTTCGTCTTTTCCAGGGCGCGATTGTACCTGCCGAGCTCTTCCTCGACACCACCCGGTTCCACGGTATATTTTGGGATTATAAGATTGGAGCCGTGGTAGACATAGGCTCTGCCGATCCTGATTCCTGGCGAAGCGATTATACCGGTGATGAGCTGTTGCATTTCCCGACTCTGTTTTCGTGAGAATGGCGGCGGCGAAAGGTGGACATCCATCACCGGACCGTTTCGGGACGGTCCCGGCATCCCTGGAACGGCTTTGGCCGGCCCAATTGTCGGTTAGGTCCGTTTTTCAGCTATTAGCGCTAAAGTGTGCCTATTGTCAAGAGTAAAATTCCGATAGCGCCGTCTCCGGGACGTGCTGATAATTTATGGTTGAAGACTGGTGCGTTTGTGTTTATAGTGCGGGCTGAAAGCGCCGGCCAGTATTTTCCGAGGACTAAGTTCTGTCGGGATGGGTTTTTCGGGCGGATTGAGATTGCGTCGATCGATTGCGAAAAGAGGGCCCGTCAATGCCCGCCCGAATCACCGGCGAAACATGATTTTTTAAAGGCGCCTTCGATGAATCAGGCGGGAATCGAATATATGGAACTTGTTAAACGGCGAAGCGGTTCGCTTATGTGTCTCATAGCGTGCCTGTGCGTTGTCTGCGGTGCCGGGAAGGAGGTATCGTTGGAGAATCTCAGGGAAAACATGGTCAAGAAACAGATAGAGGCCCGCGGCGTCAGCGACAGGCGCGTGCTTGCGGCCATGCGTTCGGTGGAGCGGCATCGCTTCGTGCCCGACCAGCACATCACCACCGCTTACGAGGACCACCCCCTTCCCATAGGCTATGGCCAGACGATTTCCCAGCCGTATATAGTCGCCCTGATGAGCGAGCTTTTAAGGCTCGATGGCGATGAAAAAGTGCTCGAAATAGGCACCGGTTCCGGGTATCAGGCGGCGGTGCTGTCCCTCCTTGCAAAAGAGGTGTACACAATCGAGATCGTCGAGCAGCTTGGCAAACTCTCCACAATGAGGCTGAAAAATCTTGGCTACACCAATGTCGCCGTCCGCGTGGGCGACGGATACCGCGGATGGCCCGAAAAGGCGCCATTCGACGCCATAATGCTGACGGCAAGCCCGCCGCGCATTCCCCAGACGCTTATAGACCAGCTTGCCGACGGGGGCATACTCGTTGCGCCGGAGGGCGAATTCAACCAGGAGCTTGTGGTGATCGAGAAGCGGGGAAATACGATAAGCAGGCGCACCGTCACCTACGTGCGTTTCGTCCCCATGGTGCGGGGAGCGAGGGAGCCGTAAATGCGGGCCCGTCTGAAAGCGCTTATAGCGGCGCTGGCCCTCTTCGCTCCGCTCGTTCTCTCCTGCGCCGGGACCCCGGAGGGCCTTGGAACTTTCGGGGAGACAAGGCTTAAGGCGGTCCTGGGGCAGGACGGCGTTAGCCCAATTCCTTTCGACGATTCCCTGACCCTGTGGACCTTCGGCGACACAATTCTCGGAAAATGGAAAGGCGAGGTTTCAGCTTCCGCTACCTTTTCGGAGCGTGCCGACGCGAGCGCCATGATCTCAAATTCACTGGCGTTTACGCCTGCCCTTTCCTCGCGGAACATCCGGACGCTTCCCTTCAGCTTCTACAGGGAAGGCGGCCAGGTGGCCCAGTTCATTAAATTAAAACCCGGCGAGAGACAGGAGCGCGACCGCCTCTGGGCCGTGGATGGCCTTAGAACTGGAAACCGGGTGTATGTGTATTATCTGCGTATAAGGATAACCGATCCCGGCAAGCCCTTCGGCTTCAGGATGGAGGGTGTCGGGCTCGCGCGCTGGAGCGTACCCGCCGCCTGGTCTCCGGGAGAAGCGGTACGGTTCAACCGCTTGCCGGATCTCTTCCCCGGGCCTTCGCCGGCATTTGGGGCATGCGTATTCGAACGCGATGGCATGATATATACGGTCGGGCAGTTCGTGGATGCGAACGGCACCTCGCGGATAAAGCTGGCCCGGGCGCCGCTCGAGGGGATAGAGGACCGGCGCGCATACGAATTCCTTGCCGGAGACGGAGCCTGGACGGGCGACATGAAGAGGGCGCGCGGCTTTCTCGAGGGCGTCGCCGGCGAATGTTCTATCTCGTATAACGATAGCTCCGGAAAATACCTGATTTTATACTGCCGGGTTGGGACGGGGGAAATAGTGCTGGTGGATTTTTCGGATTTCAACGAGCTGGCCTCGGCCAGGGCCCGGGTGGTGTATACGCCTCCGCCCCTGCCGGCGGACGGGAAAGGTCCAGGCGCGTGGTATTATTCAGGCAAGGAGATATACGCGGAGGGGCGCGATCTTTTCGCCATCTACATGCACCCCCTCGAATACCAGCCGCGGCTTGTAAGGGTCCGCCTTCCTCAGCCGCGGTAAACGATTAGCTCCACTCCTGCCTCCCGCATCATATCCTGGGCAAGCGGATCGTTATACGGGTCGCGGAAGATGAAGGTAAGGATGCCGCTGTTGATGAGCATCTTGGTGCAGATTGAGCATGGCTGGTTGGTGATGTATATCACCGCCCCCTTGATGGATACACCGTGATAGGCCGCCTGAATGATGGCGTTCTGTTCGGCGTGCAGTCCCCTGCACAGCTCGTGACGCTCGCCGGAGGGCACGTTGTAGATGGTGCGCAGGCATGTTTCGGGCGTGCAATGGGTGATTCCGGCAGGAACGCCGTTGTAGCCGGTCGTTAGGATGCGGCGGTCCTTGACGATGACGGCGCCGACACGGCGGCGGACGCAGGTGGCGCGTGTGGCGACATCGTCCGCTATTTTCATGAAATACTGGTCCCACGACGGTCTATCGGTCACCTGTCAACCTCGTACTTGAAATCGAGTGTGGTCGTAATTCTTCCAGCGGTATTGACTGTAAGCCTGGCCTTAAGTGGGATATACTGGTCCCTCGAAAATATGGTCCTCCTTGGTGGGACGAGCAGGTCAGGGTGCTCCCTGCCGAACTTCTCCATGCCTTCAGCAGGGATTCGGTTCGAGAAATTACGCGTTTCACCCGGATGAAGTGCGAGGCGCGAGGTGGACCGGCCGAATTCGACTCGCTCGATCTCCTCGGAGTCGTACATTATCGAAAGCACCGCCAGGGGAGGTGAGAAGAATATGGTTTTTGCCTCGCCGCCTACGGACTCGACGCTGAGCGACGCCCTGTAGCCGTCCGACCTGCCGTCGCGCAGCAGGGACAGGCGATAGAGCGTACGGTCGAATTCGACCCCCACCGTGTGATAGGAGCGGTCGACCGGGCGCCTGAACACGAATATCATCACGATGAGAAGAAGGAGATTGATGATGACGAGCGAGCGCGAAAACCTGCGTTTTTTAACGGTCTCCTCCGAGGGCAGCCCCAGCCGGTGGCGCTCTATGCGTTCGCGTATCTTTTCGCTTCGGCTTTCCATGGGAGGATTAGGCACAAACGATTTTAACCTGTCAAGAAACAACAGGGGCGCCTTTTAAAATTTACTTGCCTAATATAAAAGTTTGTGTCAGGCTGCAGGGGCCGGAGGATGATACCGGCTTGCGTCCGCGGGGTTCTGTCAATGTCACCAGGGTCGGGATCAATCGGATTTCCACACTGTCGGCGCCGCCGGCTTCGCGGCTAATACAGCTTTTACAAGGAGAATGGTCATGACACTGATAACCGATATCAACGCGCGTGAGATACTCGATTCGCGCGGCAACCCGACGGTGGAGGTCGAGGTGGAGCTTTCCTCCGGGGTTTTTGGAAGGGCGGCCGTCCCTTCGGGAGCCTCTACGGGCGAACACGAGGCGGTGGAACTACGGGACGGAGACAAGAAGCGTTATGGAGGGAAGGGGGTCCTAAACGCGGTAAAAAACGTAAACGAGACTATAATGGGCGCGCTTATCGAGATGGACGCAATGGACCAGATAATGATAGACCAGACGCTCATCGAGCTCGATGGAACGAAGAACAAGTCCAAGCTCGGCGCAAACGCCATGCTGGGGGTATCGCTGGCGTGCGCAAGGGCGGTCGCCGAGGCCCTGGGTATCCCCCTTTACAGATATCTGGGCGGTGTCGGAGCCTGCGAGCTGCCGGTGCCCATGATGAACATCCTCAACGGAGGCTCCCACGCCGATTCGAACGTGGATTTGCAGGAGTTCATGGTAATGCCGGCGGGAGCTTCATGCTTCGCTGAGGCGCTGCGCATGGGGGCGGAAGTGTTCCATGCGCTGGCAAAGGTTTTAAAATCTAAAAAGTACTCGACGGGAGTCGGTGATGAAGGCGGTTTCGCGCCTTCGCTAAAGTCGAACGAGGAGCCGCTCGAGCTGATTATGGAGGCTATCTCCGCCGCGGGCTACAAGCCCGGAAGCGATATATTCATCGCCCTGGACCCTGCGGCAAGCGAGTTTTACGACGAATCCAGAAAGAAGTACATATTTACGCGGAGTGACAAAAGCGAGCGCACCGGCGCCGAAATGGTGGAGTTCTACGAGAAGCTGGTGGCGAAATATCCCATCATATCCATAGAGGACGGACTGGCGCAGGACGACTGGGATGCCTGGAAACTCATGACCGAGAGATTGGGCGGGAAAATTCAGATTGTGGGGGACGACCTGTTCGTCACCAACACCGAAAGGCTTAAGATCGGTATCGAGAAAGGCATTGCCAATTCCATTCTCATAAAGCTCAATCAGATCGGCACGCTGACCGAGACGGTGCGCGCTGTCGAGATGGCCAGGCGCGCCGGATATACGGCAGTGGTCTCCCACCGTTCGGGAGAAACAGAGGATACAACGATCGCGGACCTCGTTGTCGGGCTCAACCTGGGCCAGATAAAAACCGGCTCCGCGTCGCGTTCGGAGAGGATCGCCAAATACAATCAGCTTCTCAGAATAGAGGAGGAGCTCGGCGAATCCGCCGCGTTCAGCGGAAGGGGGGTGTTCTACAGCATTGGGAAACGGTGATCGTATAGGGCTTATTCTACTCGCTGGATTTCTCGGCGCTGTCTACTTCTTCGTGTTCGGGGAGAGCGGCCTCATCGAGCGCGCGCGGCTTGTCCGCGAGCACGAAGCCTTAAGGCAGAGGATCGAGGTTCTGGGCGATGAAAACTCCGCTTTGCGGGAGCGGTACGAAAAATATAAAAGAGGAGAGCTTTTACGGGAAGAAGCGAATCGGGCGGGTTACATAGAAGACGGGGAGAGGATGGTTTTCATTCGATCGGGCGGTGCCACGGGGACTACTGACACCTCGAAAACGGTAGACTCCGCGGGCACGCTGATAGAGCCGTCGCATCTCAGGATTCTCTGGATAGTGGTGTCGATCCTATCGCTGCTTTATTATTTCGCTCGAAGGACCAGGGCGGAGGAAGGATGACCCGGAACGATTATTCCTATAACGAAGCCGATTTAGATGTGGTCCGGTGGCAGATAGATCGCGAAAGTATATTCGCGTCGGGGGTACTGGAGCGGTGCGCCTATGGTTATCCGAGAATAATTCTTCTCGATATCGACGCGGGCGGCGGCAAATGGAACTATGAAGCGGTATCGAACGTGTTCTGGCTGACCTGCCCGTACCTCAACGAGCGGATACACCAATTGGAGCAGGCGGGGTATATAGATAGAATAGGCGAGTTCATCAACCGGGATATCTCGATCGCCGCGAAGATGGAAAGCGCCCATGCGCACATGTATTTTTTCAGAAAACGGATATGCAACGCCGCGGGCGACGCAACTATTCCGGCGGAGATTCGCAGGGTAATGGACGCCGGCGTGGGGGGGGCGCGCGATACCGGCTCCCTGAAATGCCTGCACGCGCACTTCTGCCATTATCGCGTTTGTGCGGACAATGTCGCCGGGATGATCGCGACCAGGCTGCTTGACAACAGGATCGATTGCGAAGAGGTTCGCTGCAGGAATGCAGTTAAAAGAAACTGAAATACTTTACCTGAAGAAGCTGAGGAAGGACGGCTCGCTCCCCGAGGAGGCCATAGCCGCGATATCGCAGGCCCTGAGAGCCAACGCGCTCGTATTGCTCCCGGTGGACAATATATACGCCATTGCAGCGGTCGCGTCCGGTGAAAACGAGAAAAGGATATCGCGGGTCGTACGCAATCCCCGTAAGCGCTATGTGCGTCTTATATCCTCATTCAGGATGCTCGACGATATAGCCGTATTGACCAAGAACGATTACGATTTTCTAAACAGGATCTGGCCCGATGAGATTACGGTCATCATGAAAAAAAAGGACGCCACCCGCGAGAGTGAGACGGTCGGCGTGCGTTTTCCAAGGAGCAGATTCCTGCAGTCCGTTATTGCCCGGGTGGACCGCCCGCTGGTCTTTTCCCATCTTTATCGCGGCCTCTCGAAGAGCGCCCTTTATAAAAAGGGGGACCTGGAAAAGGCGTGCCGGGGCCTGGTGGCGAAGGCCGTCATAGTCGAGGAGTTGTGTAAAAAACATCCACCGGCGACGATCATAGACATAAGCGGGAGCACCATCTCCATAATGCGCGCCGGGCGCGTTTCGGTCGAGGAAATAAAGTCGTTGTTTTTTTTAAGAAAGACCGAAGACGAGGAAAGTTAGATATGCCCTGGAGCGGAGTCGCGCGGGTCGATATATAGGTGTTTCCGTCCGAAGAGGCGGATATGTCCGCGGGACAGCCCGGTAGCTCGAACGCCCCTCAGACCGCCTATAATGAATTCACGCCGGGAGAATATGCGTTTCCCGAGAGCTGAGGCGGCGTAGCAGAAAAGATCCGTTCCAAGGCCCAACACCGCGAGATAGGCCGGCCTCTTTTTTTCTATTGTGGACGAGGAGAAAAGGTCCAAAATCGGGAGTTCGGCGCCGTCGAGGCGCAGGATGAACCGCTTCTCCCGGCCACCCGCGACCATGTCCGCTTTGTGGTATTCCAAAATCCTCAAGGTATCATAGGGTAGTATAAACCACGATCCGTTTCGCTCCAGAGTGATCCATCGGTATCGGACGACGATGGAGCGCGGCCCGGGGTCCGCCTGCCCGATTGCCTTTTCCGGCGCGTGCGCTAAATTCGGAAAGTCACTGAAGCTCCGGTCCCTCTGCTCACGAATCCGGGATTGGAGAAAGTGGATTGCGTTGAAGTCGATGCCCTCCAGGGTATATCTTCGGTGGTAGTCTCTCATGAGCGCCTTGAGCCTGAGCACATACTCGCGTCCCTGGATGGTGTTTACTCCGGCGTAGATGCCGGCAAGGGCGTCTATGCGGTCCATAACCTGATCGTACAGGGTCTCGAAATCCGAATATTTTTTTTCGAGCCTGGCCAGGGAGGTTTCGAGCGTGGAGGAGATCTCCTCTATCACCTGGAGTCCGTTGCGCCAGAATTCGAGGTGGTCCGAAAGGGCGTCTTTTCGCGCGCCGGCAATATAATCATCCATGGATGCCATATTGGAATAATGCGCCGGGATGTATGAAAAGTCAACCGAATTGTCTCCAAAGGGGCATAAGGGATTTTAATAATCCTCGACGCCTGTTTCGCCGGGAGGAACCTGATGGCCCGTATCGTGTAAATAAGTATTGAAAAAACAGTGTCCATAACTACCAATGTCGCACGTAATCGAGCTGTCGCCGGATGCCGGGAGACCGATCGCGCCTTACGCCCGGACGTTTCTTACGGGAAGGCCGGGAAATTAAGATTTGTATTTTAAATATGGATCGTGTAGGATTGAACAAGTTTCCCATGGCCATTCGGATTGACGCCGACGGCGGTCCAATAATTTCGGCGGGCCGGGGCTCGCAAGGGACGCTCCGCCGCTTTTTCGGAACTTATGGGCGCGAAAAACGCCAGGAAACGGTCTGGCGGAACAGGGCCGGCGACGGTAGGTATGGCATTACCCGTATCAAACTTTGAAGTGAATGCCTTTTTTGAGATATCAGAATCTTGAACTAAAGGAGACGATTAATGGCTTCGACAACGAAAAAACGCGTCATGAAATCGATGGACGGCAACATGGCGGCGGCCCATGTCGCCTATGCCTTTACGGAGGTTGCGGCTATCTATCCCATCACCCCGTCCTCCCCCATGGCCGAATATACGGATGAGTGGGCGGCGCACGGCTTGAAGAACATTTTCGGTGACAAGGTTCGGGTCGTAGAGATGCAGTCGGAGGCCGGCGCCGCGGCGGCATTGCATGGATCGCTACAGGCGGGCGCTCTCTCGACCACCTACACGGCCTCCCAGGGCCTCCTGCTCATGATTCCCAACATGTACAAAATTTCGGGCGAGTTGCTTCCGGGGGTGTTCCATGTGAGCGCCAGGTCTCTCTCCGCCCACGCCCTTTCGATCTTCGGCGATCACGCTGACGTATATGCCGCAAGGCAGACGGGTTTCGCCATGATCGCCACCGGCAGCATACAGGAGATCATGGATCTGGGCGCGGTGGCGCATCTGGCGGCCATCAAGGGGCAGGTGCCGTTTGTCCATTTTTTCGACGGATTCCGCTCGTCCCACGAGATACAGAAGATAGAGGTCATCGAATACGACGAGCTCGCGGTGCTTCTTGACAGGGATGCGCTCGAACGTTTCCGGAAAAACGCCCTTAATCCCATGCGGCCGGTCACCAGGGGGACGGCCATGAACCCGGATATCTATTTTCAGGTCCGAGAGGCATCCAACCGCTGGTACGAAGCCATTCCCGACATCGCCGACGAATACATGCAGCAGATGAGCCGTTTAACGGGGCGGCAGTATCATCCCTTCGTTTACTACGGGGCAGAAAACCCGGAGCATATTATAATAGCCATGGGGTCCGTCACGGAGACCATTCAGGATGTAGTGGACCATCTGGTGTCGAACGGCGAGAAAGTCGGGCTTATAAAGGTACACCTATACAGGCCGTTCTCGGAAAAGCATTTCTTCAGAGCGTTTCCCGGGTCGGTAAAGCGAATCGCGGTGCTGGACCGCACGAAGGAGCCCGGCGCAACTGGGGAGCCTCTCTACCTTGACGTGAAAAGCCTGTTTTACGGCAAAAAGGACGCGCCGGTAATAGTGGGCGGAAGGTACGGGCTTAGCTCCAAGGACACGACTCCGGGCCAGATACTTGCTGTGTTCGAAAACCTGAAGCTCGCCGATCCAAAGGACGGTTTTACGATCGGCATAGTGGACGATATCACATTCAAGTCGCTTCCAGTAAAGGACGACGTCGACGTGGTGCCGAAGGGCACATTCAGCGCCCGGTTCTACGGAGTAGGATCGGACGGCACCGTAGGCGCTAACAAGAACTCGATCAAGATCATCGGCGACAACACGAACCTATTCGCGCAGGCCTATTTCGCCTACGATTCCAAGAAATCCGGGGGGGTCACGGTATCACACCTGCGTTTCGGGGAAAAGCCGATCAGGTCGACCTACCTAGTCACCAGGCCCGATTTTGTAGCCTGCCATGTCCCCGCATATCTGGATAAATACGATATGCTCAGGGGCATAAAGGAGGGCGGGACCTTTTTACTCAACAGCCTGTGGGACTCCGAAGAGACCAAAAGGCGGCTTCCGGACACGGTTAAGAAGGTACTCGCCGAGAAGAACATACGGTTCTATATAATAAACGCAACGCAGATCGCCGAGGACATCGGAATGTCCGGGCGAACAAACACGATTATGCAGGCGGCCTTTTTCAGGGTGGCGCAAGTCATCGCTTACGAAAAGGCCGTTGCGGACATGAAAGACGCAATCAAAAAGACCTACGGAAAGAAGGGCGACGATGTGGTAAGCCTCAACAATGCGGCCGTTGAAAAGGGCGGAGACATGGTGGTGGAGGTAAAGATCCCGGCTGAATGGAGGGACATCGTTCCCCAGAAGGCCCAGGCCGGCGAAAAGGCGCCCGAATTCATCGAGAAGATCGTATATCCGATGAACAATCTGGAAGGCGATCTGCTTCCTGTCAGCGCCTTCATAGACCGGGCCGACGGAACCTTCCCGCCGGGAACCACGGCCTATGAAAAAAGGGGGATCGCCGTAAATGTTCCGGAATGGCAGCCCGAGAATTGCATCCAATGCAACGAATGCGCCTATGTCTGCCCCCATGCAGTCATCCGCCCCTTTCTTCTCGACGCGGAAGAGCTTAGCAATGTTCCGGAGGGTACCGTTACCCTCCAGGCGAAGGGGAAAGGTCTCGATGGATTGCATTTCAAAATACAGATAAGCCCGCTCGATTGCACGGGATGCGGCAACTGCGCCGATGTCTGTCCGGCCAAACCGAAAGCCCTCATCATGAAGCCTCTCGAATCGCAATTGGCGGAGGCGCCCCGATGGGAGTATTTCGCCCATAAGGTTTCCATAAAGGACGATCTTATGAAAAAGACCACGATAAAGGGGAGCCAGTTCGCAAAGCCCCTGTTCGAGTTCTCCGGGGCCTGTGCTGGCTGCGGCGAGACGCCCTACATCAAGCTCATCACCCAGCTCTACGGGGACAGAATGATGATAGCGAACGCCACCGGCTGCTCGTCAATCTACGGCGGTTCGGCCCCGGCCACGCCATATTGCGTCAACGCCGAGGGCTGCGGCCCCGCCTGGGCCAGTTCACTGTTCGAGGACGCCGCCGAATACGGCTACGGCATGTTCCTCGGTGTAAGCAAGCTGCGTAATAGGATCGTGCTCGCAGCCGAGAATTATATCGCGGGCGGAAGCTCGGAGGAGATCAAAGCCGCGCTTGGGGCATGGCTCGAGGGCAGGGACGACCCCGAAAAATCAAAGGCGGCCTCGGCCGCATTAATCCCGCTTCTCGAGAGGGATGGAGGCCAAATCGCTTCAGAGATTCTTCCCTTAAAGGATTATCTCGTCAAGAGGTCCGTCTGGGTGTTCGGCGGAGACGGGTGGGCCTATGATATCGGTTTTGGCGGGCTCGACCATGTCATTGCCTCCGGGGAGGATGTAAACCTGCTGGTGCTCGACACGGAGGTCTATTCGAACACGGGCGGGCAGTCCTCCAAGGCGACCCCGGCGGCGGCCGTGGCGCAGTTCGCCGCCGCGGGAAAGAGGACACGCAAGAAGGACCTGGGCCTTATGGCCATGAGCTATGGTTATGTTTATGTGGCCCAGGTGGCCATGGGGGCCAGCCAGATACACTACCTTAGGGCGCTTAGGGAGGCCGAGTCCTATCCGGGTCCCTCCGTTATCATTGCCTATTCGCCATGCATCAACCACGGGCTTCGGGCCGGCATGGGCAAATCACAGGAGGAATCGAAACGGGCGGTAGAATCCGGCTACTGGCAGCTCTACCGATACAATCCGCTGCTGGAGAGGGAGGGCAAAAACCCCTTTGTGCTCGACTCGAAGGAGCCACAATGGGACAAATTCCGCGATTTTCTGATGGGCGAGGTGCGTTATTACTCCCTGAAGCGGGAGTTTCCGGATATTGCCGATGAGCTTTTCAAGACGGCGGAGGAGGACGCGCGACGGCGATATAATATGTACCGCAGGCTTGCGGCGCTCGATTACTCTTCCTGAAAGTGGGCTTAAGGGAGCATAAAGGGCCCATCCTTTATGCTCCCCCGGGGTTATTAAAGGTGGTCCTGGATATAGGTTCGCAGGATGCTACGGGCCGCTTCCGATATCTCGGTGTATCTGAAGGTGAGGTAAAGGACGTTTTCCTCCTGGATTGTCCTGTCCGCTATGACCACCGCGGTTATCCTCATTTTGAAATCCGACATTACGAAGCTGATGATGTAAGACTGGCGGTAGTCGAGCTTTCTGGATGTGCGAACTATAAGCTCGTCCTGGTGGATCTTGTGGATGACAGCGCTTAGCGGCTCGCCATCGCTTTTCCCGGTTTTCGACGCCTCGGCCTGCGCCGAAGGCGCCGGTGATATGGTGCAGGGGATAATGGTGTCGATGTAGGGATGGCGGACCTCTTTTCCCCTGCTGAACTCCTCAGGAAGCAATATGGTGACGGTGTTGCCCGTAACGCTCAGGATCCTCGTTTTGAAGCTGTACTCGGCGTCGCCGGTCCTCCAGATAAAGGCATCGGCATCGGCCTCCTCGGGTATATTGATGTCTCGGGCGCTTCTAAAGATTGCGAGGGTGAGTTTTCCCTCCTCGATGGTCGAGATCTTGCCGATGAATGTGCAGTTTGTACTGGTCGTAATATAAAGGAGCAGCCCGGCCTCCATCTCCTGGATTGACTGAAGAGGGGTCTTAAAGGTGGAATGGTTGTACAGCTTTTCGTAGGTTATGATTAGATCGCGACAAATCGAAGAGAGAGAGTCCACCTTCTCCCCACGGGATTTGAGATAGGCTAGAAACCTGGCGATGGCGGACTCAAACAGGCCCGGGTCCTCCAGAATGAGGCCGGCGTCAGCCAGATTGAGGGTATGGATGATGCCGTCGAGGATCTTGACCTGGAAGTTGGTAAGGCCGAGCTGTTTGATTTTGAAAAGAAACAGTTGCTCGGCCTGGATTTTCTTGTTTTTCAGGTGCTGGTTATACCGCAAGAGTATAAAAAACGCTATTGCCACTACGACGACGAGGAGCGCGATAAGGATCTCCGAATAATCCGCGATTCTCCACCTGAATCCAAATATGGTGTCCATGGGCAGTTCTCTTTTTATAGTACCCGCGAATGCCGTGTAGGAAGCGAAATCTTGAACCTGTTATCACAGGTGGGTTCCCGCACGCCTGTTTCAACCTACCGTCCTTTCGGGCGGCCTGATTTCCACCTGCGGATGTGGGGATCCCCTTTCGCTTAGTGTTGGTTCAAAAATATAAGGTTCCTATCACGGGCACCGCAGGCGCTTACTACTAAGGGGACAGAGCCGCGCAATAAGCAAGAAAAAAACGGCCCCCTCTCGGCATTTTTTGGGCCTCCGGCGGCGCTGAAATCCATAATCCTTCCCTTTTAACATCTCGATATACGGAGTCCTGAGATCTTGGCCCCGGCTTTCGCCTCCTTTGAGTATGTATTTTAAAGCTTGACTGTGCGCCGACATATTATTATGAATACCTCGATGGATGGCGTATATACCCTGGCGCAGGCTTCGAATACCGGTAAATATGCCGGGATTTCGAGCGTCGCGCATTTTTAGGGACTTGCCCTGGAGAATAGATGAGAAAAGCCGAGATAAAGCGAAAGACATCCGAAACGGACATCTCCATCCGCCTGGTGTTGGACTCCATTGAAAAGTCGAGTATAAGCACGGGGGTGCCGTTTTTCGACCATATGCTCGACGCTATGGCGCGCCACGGGCATTTCTTTCTCGATATGGCGTGCGGCGGAGATTACGAACTCGACGACCATCATACCATCGAGGACACGGGTATATGCCTTGGAAGGGCGTTTAAAAAGGCGCTCGGCGACAAGGCCGGTATCGCCAGATTCGGTCACTCCGCGGTTCCGATGGACGACGCGCTGGCAATGAGCGTGGTAGACCTTTCCGGGCGATCGTATTTTTTATATACGGGCCCCGAACTCAGCGGATATATCAACAGGTACAGCGAGGAGCTTACCCTGGAATTTCTGCGCTCGTTTGCGTCGAACGCCGAGATGAACCTGCACGTAATGCTTTTTTACGGAAAAAACCGGCATCACATTCATGAGGCGATCTTCAAATCCCTTGCGGTCGCCCTTGGAAACGCATGCGCGATCCTTCCCGGCCTGGGGGGCATTGTGCCTTCCACCAAAGGCACAATTTCATGAAACGGTCCGAAGATCCCATAGGCCCGACGAGGAAGGCATGCTCGTAATACCGGCGATCGATATAAAGAATGGCAAATGCGTACGTCTAATACAGGGCGACCCCGAAAAGGAGACGGTTTATTCCGACGACCCGGTGGAGCAGGCCCTCGAATTCCAGCGGTTGGGCGCAAGGCTAATACATGTAGTCGACCTGGACGGCGCATTCGAGGGAAGACCGGTTAGCTTCGATCTTGTAAAAACGATACAGAAATCGCTTTCCATTCCCATTGAGATCGGCGGCGGCATCCGCGATTTGGACGCGATACGCGCGTATATAGACGCCGGAATAAAGCGCGTCATATTAGGCACCGCGGTACTGGAGGGCGATCCCAAGACCATTGCCGAACGGTATGGAAGCAACATCGTCGCCGGCGTGGACGCCAGGAACTCGAAGGTCGCGACCCATGGCTGGAAAAACCTTACTGGCGTGGACGCGGTTGGCCTAATTAAAGAATTGAAAAAAATAGGCATTACGGAGATAATCTATACCGATATATCGACTGATGGCATGCTCGGCGGACCGAATATCCGCGCCATGGAGAACATCCTTGACGAGGCGCCGGGTGTTTCCCTGGTTGCATCCGGAGGTGTTTCCTCCCTGGAGGATATTGAAAGACTCGCCGCCCTAGCAGGCCGGGGACTCAAAGGCTGCATAGTCGGAAAGGCCATTTACGACGGACGGGTAAACGCGGCCGAGGCGCTCTCGATATACTGAAAGCGCACGGCGCAAGTGGGCCGGCAAAGGCCGGGCCTATCTCGATGTGTCTGGTGCCGACCGGATGAATGAAGATAAAGAATATGAAGTTCAGTTAAAACTGCCTATTGAAATAGAGCAATACGAGCGTAAGATATACGATCTCAAACAGCTCATCGAGATAGGCAAGGGGCTGAACTCCACCCTCGATTATAACACGCTCATCGAATCGATACTGCTCACCTGCATGGGGCAGATGCAGCTTTTCAAGGCGGGTATATTCCTCAAAAAAACCATAGGCTCCGAAGCCTACGTCCTGCACAGGAACTATAAGGGATTCGAACTCGATCACACGATCGAGTACGGAATTGCCGTCGATTCAAGCCTGATCGCCTTCCTCGAGCGAAAGCTTCGATGCTATACAATGGAGGATTTCGTCGCCATTTTCGGCGATGACCCCGCGATGAACACGCTCTATACCATCATGCCTACGCTTATCGTGCCGCTGCAGGGCAAAGGGAAGCTCAACGGGATCATCATCCTGGGGGAGAAAATCAACGAGCTGCCTTTTTCCGAATCAGAAAAGGAGTTTATGATCAATATATCGTCGCTCGCCGGCATTGCCATACAGAATTCGTATCTTTACGAGATGGCGACGACCGACATGATGACAAGGCTCAAGATACACCATTATTTTCAGGCGGCACTTGCCGAAGAGAGGGAGCGTTCCGTCCGGCAGAAGACGCCGCTCTCCTTAATAATGATGGATATCGACCATTTTAAAAAGTTCAACGACGAGTACGGTCACACGTGCGGAGACGAGGTGCTTAAAAACGTGGCCGCCATCGTGATGCAGAACGTCCGCCAGATAGACCTTGCCGCGCGCTACGGCGGCGAGGAGTTTGCGGTAGTGCTTCCCGGCACGACGCGGGACGCCGCGATCATCGTTGCCGAACGCATCCGCGCGCATGTAGAGAAGGCCCTTGTGCCGTGCGACGGCGAAAATCTGGGGGTCACCATATCTATAGGGATCGCTGAATTCAAGCCGGGCCAGGACCGGGACAATAAAAGCCTTATAGAGAGGGCCGACAAGGCTCTTTATCTATCCAAGGCTACCGGCAGAAACAGGGTCTCGTTTTTATAGATTAGACGGAAAAGTACTTGCAATTAGCTTCGAACGGACGTATTTATTTCAGTACGCGGGACCGAACGAGGCCGCGGTTTATACGGAATACTGGAGCGGACAATGAAGTCAGGACATCTCAATGCCGATTCTTACGGCCGGGTACGAAGCGGATGGAAGCGCACGCTGGCGCTTGTTTTGCTTGGATTCTTTACGGCGCATTTCCACCTGCTTCCTTCCCTGTACGCGGTGACAGTGGAGGAGGCCGCCGGCAGAAGGGAGCGCACGGCGCCCCAGTACTATGACGAGCTCGGAACGAAAGCCCAGGAGCGCAGGGATTCCAAGGCCGTTCCACAGGAAAAGGACCCAAGGCTGGCCTGCATGCTCTCGCTTATAGTCCCCGGCGGGGGGCATATCTATCTGAAAGAGGACCTCAAGGGGATTTCGTTCTGCCTGCTCTCCGTTGTGGGTTATTCCGCATCAGGCTATTACCTTTACGCGGGACTGTTGGGGGATGGATCGGATACCGAGAAGAAAACGAAGTTGATTGTCTCAGGGCTTCTATTCGTCATAGCCGCGATTATCCACGTAGTGGGGATGGTCGAGGCGTACAATGACGCGATCGAAATCAACGAAAAGCGCTTTTATTACGGATCAGGGCGCTCGCTTTCGCCGTATGTCGCCGTTGTGGAAAATCAGCGGGGAGATTGACGATCTTGCCGGATTCGGCCGGTTTAAATAATCGATGTCGGCGTGTCCCGGGCGTCCCTTCGCAATGCGTAAAATGCACACCGGGTTTTTTATAACAAGTGAAAGGACATAATTATTTGGTTGACGTAAAATGGCGTACTGTTGTACTGTGTCCCCGCTTCGGGGCCCATAGCTCAGTCGGTTAGAGCATCTGACTCATAATCAGAGGGTCCAAGGTTCGAATCCTTGTGGGCCCACGTAAAGGGGAGCCAGGCTCCCCTTGCTATTATATCGGAAAGGACATTTCAGGATAACAGGGTAAGAAAACAATGTATGCGATCGTTGAAATAGGCGGCAAGCAGTATAAGATCGAAAAAGACATGGTGCTAAATGTCGACAGGACGCTTAAGGGCAAAACGGACAAGCTCGCCATCGAAAAGGTGCTCATGCTGGTGGACGGCGAAAAGATCATGGTCGGCAAGCCCTACCTGGGCAACGTGAAGGTTTCGGCCTCGATACTCGGAGAGGTAAAAGGCAGAAAGGTGCGCGGAGTGAAGTTCAAGAGGAGAAAGAACTACACCCGCACACTGGGCTTTAGGCCCCGCTATCTGCAGGTCAAGATTCAGGACCTCGCGCTGCAGTAATACGGTGGTCCGCGTC
Organism: Spirochaetes bacterium ADurb.BinA120; assembly: GCA_002069125.1. GTDB lineage: Bacteria > Spirochaetota > UBA4802 > UBA4802 > UBA5368 > MVZN01. The sequence goes on along the minus strand of MVZN01000017.1, from coordinate 27,645 downwards.
ACTCTCGAACGCATCGCCGCGGTTTCGGGGGGCGAGAATAAAAGGCTGATGCTTCGGGTGGAAGGTCATTCCGGATTCGGAGCAAGTGGAAACGATGTAGTATGCGCGGGGATTTCGGCGATAACCCAAACCGCGCTTGTCGCAATAACGAAGGTCGCGGGGATACGACAGGATCTGGACCACGGAGAGGGGTTTCTTGAGTCACGTATAGAGCTTGACGGGCTCGATGAATCCCGAAGAAATTCGCTCAATGTAATCATCGATACGATGCTCGCGGGGCTCGAGGAGATAGAGAAGGAAAATCCGGGAAGTCTCTCGATAAGTATTCGCCGGACATGAAGCCGCCCCGGGGCGGTGGATCGATATAACGGTTAAAGAGGTGCGTAATGGCTCATAAAAAAGGCGGCGGTTCAACCCGCAACGGACGCGATTCAAAATCAAAACGTCTGGGCGTCAAGAGGTTCGGCGGCCAGGCTGTAAAGAGCGGAACCATAATCGTGCGTCAGCGCGGTACCAGAATACACCCGGGCCTCAATGTCGGCAGGGGCGGGGACGATACCCTTTTTGCGACCGTTGACGGTGTGATTAAATTTGAATTCGTCAACAAGACCAGGAAAAGGGTTTCCGTTTATCCCGTGTCCTGATAAATCCCAAGGCGCGGACGCGGCGCCGGGCATTCGACCGTCAGGGCTCGATAAAGTGTGAGATCGCGTGTCGTGGGGGCGCATCAATCGGCGTCCCGTCGGCACGCGATTTATCATTTATAGACATTTAAGGAAAGTGGCCAGATTCACGGATTCAATACGCATCATCGTTCGGGCGGGCAAAGGCGGCGCCGGAGCGGTGTCCTTTTTTCGCGAAAAATACCTGCCCAAGGGCGGTCCGGACGGAGGGGACGGCGGCAAGGGCGGCGATGTATATATTGAGGCCCGCAATTCATACCATAACCTTTCACATTTTTTCCGGGACAGGGTGTATAAAGCGGAGAACGGCCGACAGGGGATGGGAGCAAATCGAAACGGCAGAACCGGCGCCGATCTCGTTCTCCGCGTTCCGCCGGGTACCGAGATCATCGATGAGGAAACATCGGAGGTCCTCTTCGATCTCACCGAGGAAGGCGAGCCGGTGGCTGTCGCCCTGGGCGGGATGGGCGGGAAGGGAAACGCGTTCTTCAAGTCGTCCACGAACCAGACGCCCAGGTACGCCCAGCCCGGAATGCCGGGCGAGGAGAGAGCGCTGTGCCTAAATCTGAAGCTCATCGCGGATGTGGGCCTTGTTGGGCTTCCCAACGCGGGAAAATCCACCCTGCTTTCCAGGCTGACCAACGCAAAACCGAAGATCGCCGATTACCCGTTTACGACGCTCATTCCAAACCTCGGAGTCATTCAGCGCGCCGATGGAAGCAGCATACGGATAGCCGATATTCCGGGAATTATCGAGGGGGCGCACCGGGGACTGGGACTTGGGCTTTCATTTCTGCGCCACATCGAACGGGTGAGGGCCATCCTCTTCCTTGTCGATATAAACGACGATGATCCCGCGTATGCGCTCCGATTGCTTCGCTCGGAGCTGGAGACCTACAACCCGGCATTGACACTAAGGCCCTCGGCGGTGCTTCTCAGCAAAGCGGATCTGGGCGGGGAGGGGGTCGAGGTTAGGGTCGGATCGCTTCTCCCGGGCGAAAGGCTGATGCCGATATCGTCGCTTACCGGACTGAATCTGGACAGGGTTGTCGAACTTATAGAAGAGCTCATGGGGTGATGTATGCCGAGGAAGGGACTGCTTAAGGGCCTGAAGAGGATCGTTGTCAAGATAGGCACATCCCTCATCACCGAGGACGGCAAGATTTCCCGGCGCTGTATCGAACGCCTCGTTGTGGACCTCGTGGCGCTCATGGAAAGAAAATACCAGGTGGTGGTGGTGACCTCCGGCGCGATCAGCGCCGGCGCGGGAGCGCTTGGGAAAAAGCGGGAACGCTTAAGCATCCCCGAAAAGCAGGCGATGGCCGCGGTGGGACAGAGCATCCTGATGGACGAATACAGGAAGTGCTTCCGCAAGCATGGCCGAGAGATCGGACAGATTCTTTTAACGGAGGATGACGTCAAACATCGCCGGCGTTTTCTAAACGCCCGGCATACCTTCAATGCGTTGATCGAAATGGGGGTGGTGCCGGTCGTAAACGAGAACGATTCGGTCGCGGTCAAGGAGATACGCTTTGGGGACAACGATACCCTCTCCGCCCATGTGGCCAATATAGTAGAGGCCGGACTGCTGGTAATCCTTTCCGACGTGGAGGGCTTTTACCATGAGCTTGGCGACGATAAGCCGCTGGATGAGATACGCGTTATAGACGATGAGGTGCGCAGGCGCGCTGGCGGCGCGGGGAGCGCGCACGGCACCGGCGGAATGTCCACGAAACTCCGGGCGGCGGAGATAATCATGAAATCGGGCGAACTGATGCTAATCGCTAACGGGCGCAGACCGGGCGTGCTTCAGTCCCTCGTAAGCGGTGAGGTTGTGGGCACGCTCTTTCTCGGCGGGAAAAACCACATGCAAAGCCGGAAGCGCTGGATTGCCTTCAATGTCAAATCCATGGGTTCGATCTCCATAGACAGGGGAGCCGTAGCGGCCCTGGTCGAAAGCAAGAAATCGCTTCTTGCCACAGGGGTTGTGGAGGTGGGCGGAAGGTTTAATCCGGGCGACGCGGTCGATGTACTCGACCCGGCCGGAGAGATTATCGCGAAGGGCATCATAAATTACAGCGCGGCGGAGATGGAGCTGATACGCGGGAAAAAAACGCGCGAAATCCGGGAAATCCTTGGAGGAACATACTACGAGGAAGTGATCAACCGCGATGACATGATAATATACGAGCAAATGTAGGGATTATGGTTGAAATAATCATGGGCTGCTGTTATTCGCCCTGTAACAATCCCCAAAGGCGGCGTTCAAATCGCAAGTACCGCCATTTCGAGTTTATTCTGCATTCGGGCGTCATCCCCATGTTCCGCTATTGGAAACCTGTCACGGATGGACGGTATGCCTTTAAATGAAGCGACACGGCGGCCGAGCGTCGCGCATCAGATTTTTTTAGGAGTTTTCAATGGTTGACAAGATCCTAAGCATATTCTTCGGAACCAAACACGAGCGGGATATTAAGAGGCTACGGCCGCTGATCGCCCGGATAAACGACCTGGAACCGGCCATTAAAGCCCTCTCCGATGATCAGATGCGGGCCAAAACAACCGAGTTTCGGGGCAGGTTGGAGAAAGGCGAATCCCTCGACGACATTCTGCCCGAGGCCTTTGCGCTTGTGCGTGAGGCGTCGGTCCGCACGCTTGGCATGCGTCACTTCGATGTCCAGATGATGGGTGGGGTTGTGCTCCATCAGGGCAAGATATCGGAGATGAAGACGGGGGAGGGGAAAACCCTGGTGGCGACGCTGCCGGTTTACCTCAACGCCCTGGACGGGCGCGGCTCTCATGTGGTGACGGTAAACGATTACCTGGCCCGCCGCGACGCCGAGTGGATGGGGCCTATCTATCGCTTCCTTGGGCTTACGGTCGGAATCATCCAGCACGACATGGACCACGGAGAGCGCCAGAGGGCCTATGGCTGCGACATCACCTACGGGACCAACAATGAATTCGGCTTCGACTACCTCCGCGACAACATGGTGGAGCACAGGAGCCTCAAGGTGCAGCGAATGCTCAATTTCTGCATCGTGGACGAGGTCGACTCCATTCTGATAGATGAGGCGAGGACGCCGCTCATCATCTCCGGCTCCACGGACGAGTCGACCAAAAAGTACTACCTGGTCAATAAGATCATACCAAGTCTTATCGAGGGCGAAGACTACGAGGTAAACGAAAAGGACCGAAACGCCCTCCTCACCGAACAGGGGGTCAAGCACGTCGAGCGCCTGCTCAAGCTCGACAACCTCTACGATAATCAGAATATCGAGCTGGTCCACCATGTAAGCCAGGCCCTCAAGGCCCACACCCTTTTTCAGCGCGACGTGGACTATATAGTGAAGGAGGGCCAGGTCGTCATAGTGGACGAATTTACGGGACGCCTCATGCCGGGCAGGCGCTATTCCGACGGCCTGCATCAGGCGCTGGAGGCCAAGGAGAACGTAACCATCGCGCGCGAAAGCCAGACCCTGGCCACGGTCACCTTTCAGAACTTTTTCAGGATGTACAACAAGCTGGCCGGCATGACCGGTACGGCGGACACCGAAGCGGTGGAATTCAAGAAGATATACGGGCTCGACGTGGTGGTCGTTCCCACGAACGAAGAGATGATACGAAGGGATTACCCCGACCGGGTATACCGCACGGAGCGGGAGAAGTTTAACGCGATAGTCTCCGAGATAGAAGAGCTACGGTCGCGCTCCCAGCCGGTGCTCGTGGGGACCATCTCCATCGAAAAATCGGAAAAGCTGTCCAATATGCTAAGGCAGCGGGGCATTCCGCATAACGTCCTCAACGCAAAATACCACGAAAGGGAGGCCCAGATCGTGGCCGAGGCCGGCCGTCCCGCCGCGGTTACAATAGCCACCAACATGGCTGGTCGCGGTACCGACATAGTGCTGGGCGGCAGGCGCGGATATATAGACGACATGGAGGCCCATGTTCCCGTGCATGGCGCGGAGGCGTGGAGCGAATTCAAGCTCGCTATCCTTGCCGGCAGGATGGAAGACTCCCGGGCGCTCGCCGCGGGCATGATGGGACAGGATAAAAGCAGGGCCGAGAACGTTCTCCGCCTGGCGAGGGAATGGACGGATAACCATAACAGGGTGGTGGAGGCCGGAGGTCTGCACATCCTGGGGACAGAACGCCACGAGTCCAGGCGGATCGACAACCAGCTTCGAGGACGATCGGGAAGGCAGGGAGACCCGGGATCTTCCCGGTTCTACCTGTCCCTGGAGGACGACCTCATGCGCATTTTCGGTTCGGAGAGGATCTCCTCGGTCATGCAGAGGCTTGGCATGGAGGAGGGCCAGGAGATAGAGAGCAATATGGTCTCCAGGGCCATAGCGAACGCCCAGAAGCGTGTGGAGGGGCGCAACTTCGAGATACGCAAACATCTTCTGGAATACGACGACGTGATGAACTCCCAGAGGGAGTTTATATATCGCGAACGCTCCGACCTTCTGGAGGGCGAGGACATTTCCGAAAACATACGCAATTATATCCGAAGCGCCTGCGAGATCGGAGTGGAGATATACTCCGAAGGGAAAAAACACCCCGAGGACTGGGACATCGACGGCCTGAGGTCGTGGCTGCGAAGCACATTTCTTGTCGATCTGGACGACGATGCCGCCGATCCGCACAAACTGTCCTACAGGGATTTTGTCGATGCGGTTCGGAACAGAACTCTACTGGAATATGAGAAGAAGGAGAGGGAGGTCGGCTCCGAGCCGATGCGCGCGGTGGAAAGAATGATCTCCCTGCAGGTTATAGATACGAAATGGCGGGAGCATCTGCTGTCCATGGACGAGCTGAGGGACGGTATCTGGGCGGTGGGCTACAGCGAGCGGAATCCGCTCGTCGAATACAAGCTTCGCGCCTTCGACGCATTCAATATGATGCTCGAGAGGATGCGCCAGGATATAGTGGAATTCCTCATGAAGGTTCAGATAAGGGAGAGTGTCGAAGAGGAGGTCGAGTATAAGAGGCTGGGGCAGGAAATGCGCCCGGAGATAGGCCAGTTTGAGGAAGGCGGAATTCTACATTCACCGCAACCCGTCCAGGTGCGACATGGCGGGGAGTCCGACTCGGCTCCTGTTTCGGGCGGCGTCAAACGCAAGAAGACCCGCAGGAGCCGGAGGGGTTGATCATGGCCGGAACTCTTATGAAGAGTGTCTCGGGAATACGAGGAGTGGTTGGGGACGGCCTTACGCCGGAGCTCGTTCTTAAAGTCGCGTCCGCCTTCGCATGCCAGTGCCGGGGGAAACCCGTGGTCGTTGGGCGCGACAGCAGACCGACCGGCGCCGCCATCTCCGAAATGGCCTGTTCCGCGCTCGCAATGCACGGCTGCGATGTACTGGACGTGGGAATAGTCCCCACTCCGACCGTGCAGATCATGGTGGAAGAGACCGCCGCCGGAGGAGGAATGGTTATCTCCGCCTCCCACAACCCGATCGAATGGAACGCCTTCAAGCTCATCGGAAAGAAAGGCACCTTTCTGGACCAAAGAGAAATCGAAAAATTTTTCGATCTGATGGAAAAAGAGCATCCTCCTAAGAGGTGGAACGCCTTCGGCGCAATTTCGCGACGCGCCGACGCCGCCGATATTCACATAGAGCGCGTGCTTGCGGTAGTCGACGCCGGCGGGATCTCACGGAATCGCTTTCGGGTGGCGCTCGATTCGGTCAACGGCGCAGGCTCCATAATCACGCGCCGACTGCTCGAAAGGCTTGGCTGCGAGATCGTACCGGTTCATTGCGAGATTACCGGCTCTTTCCCGCGCGGCGCCGAGCCTTTGGCGGAAAACCTTACGGACCTCTGCGAGGCGGTGCGCTCTTCCGGCGCCGATATAGGTTTTGCGCAGGACCCCGACGCGGACAGGCTCGCGATAGTCGATGAAAAGGGCATTCCGATCGGCGAGGAGTACACACTGACCCTGATTGCCGAGCATCTGCTTTCCAAACGCCCGGGAAGGGTTGTCGTAAACCTTTCCACTACTCGGGCGATAGAGGAGGTCGCCAAACGTCACGAGTCCCCGTTTACGCGCACCCGTGTAGGCGAGATCAATGTGGTTGAGCGAATGCGAAAGCTGGGGGCCAGGATCGGCGGAGAGGGGAATGGTGGGGTGATTGCCCCGGAGGTGCATCTCGGGCGCGACAGCCTTGCGGGAATTGTCTATGTTTTGGAAATGATGGCCGAACGAAGAAGGCCCGTTTCGGAACTGGCAGGGGCTCTGCCCCGTTACGTCATGAAAAAGGGCAAGGTGCCGCTGCCCCCCGGGGCCGACACCAGCGCGGCACTGGCGGCGGTATCATCGGAGTTTCGCGGCGAGCGAATCAGCGATATTGACGGCCTGAGAATCGATTTCGTACGCCAGGGCCCGTTTGCGGGAGGATGGGTCCACCTGCGGTCATCGAATACCGAACCCATCTTCCGCGTAATCGCCGAAGGCAGGGACGGAACGCAGGCGGAAGACATCTACAGGTATTTTGCCCGCATGTTCAAATAATGGGCCCGAGTCCGAGCAACTCCGCCAGGGCCGCCAGAACGACAGCCGTATCCCCCAGATCGTCGAGATAAAGGTCCGGATTGCGCTCCAAAAGCTCTTCGCGGGAGGCCCAGCCCGTACCCACGGCCATGGTCCTGGCGCCCGACCGCCGGCCGCACTCCACGTCGTGGACCGTATCGCCTATTACAATCATGTCCTCGAAGGCGATGTCCACCCCGAATATACCGCGAATCTTCCGGCGCGCTATGGGCGGCATTTCGTTTCGGTCGGCCGTGTCGCCACCGAAAACACCGAATGTAAAGTACCTGTTCAATCCGAACCGGGAGAGTTTAATCCGGGCTCCTCTTTCGAAATTGCCGGTAAGGAGTCCAATGAAAAGACCGTCAATCGCGGAGAGTTTTTCGAGCAGGTCGACAATGCCCGGCAAGAGCAGCGCCTCGTGCTCGTGGATCGTTCCGGAAAGATATTCGGTATAGCGCTCCTCGAGCTCATCGATGCGGGAGTCTATTTCCGCGCGCTCGAATCCGACACTGGTAAGGGATTCGTATAGTATCAGGGGATCTGTTTTCCCCTGAAAATTGACTTCCGGCATGAGCCCGATCGTGCCGAAGACCTCCATGCAGGCCCGTTCCAGAGAAAGCCGCCCCGCTCCATGGCACTTGAGTATGGTGCCGTCGATATCGAAAAGTGCGGCCTTTTCCATTCGCATATCCAATAGCCTTTTAAAGTTTCCGGAGAAATTATGGCCGGCTCCCGCAGGCGGTAAAAAGATTATCGAGAAGCGGCATTGCTTCCGATGATTATAGCATAAGATGGGGAAAAGCCCATTTAAACTCAAATGAAAACAAGCCCTGGCCTGGATCGACCATGCCGGCGCGACGGGCAAATATATCGGGAGGCGGAGAATAATCAATGGAAAAACTTGACCACGATATCGAGCGATCGGCGCGAAAAGTCTTCCGGCTCTTCTTCGGCAGCAGACTCTATTTAAGAAAAAAGCCGGGCAGCCTCCAGGGCGATCTGGTCGGAGTGGACATGCGAATGAGCTATCATGGCGACAGGGTCCTGTCCCTGCACATGGAACGGCGCATGCTCGACTCGCTGAAGGAGCGCATGGGGGCAACGGGGGGCAATGGCGAGGTGGACTATGATTTCGTGGGAGAGATGGCCAATATAATCGCAGGCGGCGCGCTTACGGCAAGCAATGAGGCCGCAAGCATCCATCCTCCGGAGAGGGCCAGCGTCCTGGCGGACGGCCCGCATGTAAATCGGAAGGTATTCTCTTCGCGCATGGGCAGGTTCTGCATCTCGATCGGTGATTGCGCCGTTCAGTGAGACGTTTCGGTCCCGCCGCGCCCCTCGTAAGGGTCATTAAATCCGGAATAGAGCGGTTCATCCATCATCCGCAATACGAGTATAACGAAATTGAAAAGAAAGCCGGTGGCCAGAAGCCTGCCGGCGTTTTCATCGCGTTTGAAAAGCTCGAATACCTGGTGGGTGACGAATATGCAGTTGTCCATTATCTCTTTCAGAACAGCCTCGTTGTGGAGCTCCTCGGAGGTGTCCCTGGGAATAGATGGGGAGTGGATCGACTCGCGGATTATTGAGCGGGCAAGGGAGTTCAGAAACGCGTCGATATCACGGTTGTAGGGTACTTCGAAACCGTTTTTCAGCTTTATCATTCCAGATAAGTGAGACGTTCATCCTTTTTTCTGGATTTCCTCGTATTTCTGCTTGAAGAGGCGCCCGAAGACGGAACCCTCCTCCGGGGAGGCGGCGCTTTTCATGAACTTCTCATACTCCTGGCGCTCCTCCTTTCGGACGGCGCCCGTTTCGCTTAGGGTCAGCCTTTTATTTGACCTGTCGAGCGATTTGATGATGGCCTTTACCTCTTTCCCCGCGGGATACGCGCTCTGGAGATCGGCGCCGCGCGGCTGTGCGCATTCCTCTCGGGGGATGAAGCCGAGCATGCCGTTGGAAAGCCTGGCCGTAACGCCGTTGGAGCGGACCGATTCCACCGTGGCGCTGAAAATGGAATCGAGCAGATGGGATGTATCCGCCTGCCATGGGTCCGCTTCGCCGGTGAGGAGCTCGAGCGATATCTTCCTCTCTTCGGTGTCTATTTCGACGATCTTTACGTTGACGGAGGCGCCGATCCTTACGGCCTCTTCCGGCCTGTTGACGCGTCTCGTATAACTCATTCTTGAAACGGGGAGGAAGCCCTCGATGCCCGCTTCGATTTCGACGAACGCCCCGCTTTTTATAATATTTGCGACGATGCCCTGTATCTCCATGTCCGCCGCGTAACGCCCTATATTCTCCCAGGGGTGGGGTTGCGCCTGGCGTATGCTGAGGCTGTGCCGGCGGTTCTCCCAGTCCACGGACAGCACGAGGGCGCGGATTTCGTCGCCAATGGAGTATGAGTCCATGCCTTCGGATCTGCTCCACGAAACCTCCGCCCTGGGGACCAGCGCCTCCACTCCGTCGAGATCCACAAAGAGGCCGAATTTTTGGCGCGACGACACCCTTCCGGTAACGACATCGCCGACTTTTAGGGATTCGCGGAGCTCGTTTTCCCTTCGCCTGCGGGTTTCCTCGAGAAGAGCGCGGCGCGAAAGGACGATATTGCGTCCCTTTTCGGTCACCCTGGACACCTTGAAGGCAAAGGATTTGCCGACAAGGTCCTCCGGATTGGATGGGGATTTGAGGTCCATCTGTGAAAACGGACAGAAGCATTCAATCCCGGACAAGGAAACTCGATACCCGCCGTTGGTCGTGGAAACTACGGTGCCTTCGACCGGGATGCCATTTCTATGGGCCGTCTCGATGACCTCCGATGATACGGCGCCTTTTCCGATTCGGGTTGTAAGTAAAATCTCTCCGCGGCGTACCGATACAACGTAGGCGCGGACGGTGTCTCCAACAGAGATATCGGGAAAACCTTTATCGTCCTGGAATTCCTTTATATCGATTACAGCTTCGCTTTTTCCCGCCATATCTATAAAGACGCTGTCGGCCGTTATGTAAACGACCCTGCCGTTTATCTCGTCGCCTACGGAGAAACCGTCATTTCCCTTCAAAGACTCTTCCAGTAGCGCGGAAAAGTTTTCCTGGTCCATTCTTTCCTCGTCCATTGCCTGTTCCGGTGCCGATTTGATGTCTGTATGCTTTGAATCCCCATCTTCCTGTCAAATAATAATTTTTGCGCCAGGAGCTAATTTTTTCGCCCCGATATAAAATCATTGACATTCTGGATAAAGAATAAGCATATTTATAGGGCAATATCCACCGGGCCATTGCCTTGGTATTACAGTCGCACTATAAAAAAGGGGAGTCAACAATGAAAAGATATCTGATTGCGGGGCTTGCCGTGCTGCTTACGACATCGGTGTCGTTCGCGCAGGATTCGGCCAAAGCGAAACAGAAAACTACGCAGGAATATATCGCCGATCTGTCGGGAAGCGACGAGGCCGCTGTAATAACGGCCGCGGACAAGCTAGGAGACGACGGCGAGAAGCAGGCCATTCCCGCCCTGGGGCTTGTTATAAAGAACAATTCCAGCGCAAAGGCGAGGATGCACGCCTGTGTTGCCCTCGGTTTGATCGGCGATGAGGCCGGGGTGGATTTTCTGAACGGAGCCCTGCTTAACGATTCGAGCCCCGATGTGAGATACGCCGCCATTCTGGCGATTTCGAGGGTCGGATCGACAAAATCGATCGATGCCCTTAAGTCGGCGAAAGAAAAGGAATCGGACCCTTATATTAAAGATTATATTGACAAAATGGAAGCCAAAATGAAAAAGAAATAGCTCAGTCCCATAAAGGGGGAGTTCGTCCCGCACAGGCGGGCATTACAGGGCATGCGGCGATTGGCGAAGCCGCATGCCTTTTTAATATTAGGGTGGGTTAGTCTACTTGGACAGAAAGGACGTAAAATATCTCGTATTCGACATAGAATCGGTTCCCGATGCCCGTCTGATTAAAATGGTCAAGTTCCCCGGACAGGAGCTCGACGACGCGACGGCGATAGCGAATTTTCAGGAGGAGGTGCTGGCAGTCACCCAGGGCGCATCGTCGTTTATTCCGGTGACCTTCCAATACCCTGTTTCCATCTGTGTAGCCAAGGTTGGCGAGAGGTTCAACCTCGCAGAGATGGTTTCCCTGGATTTTCCGAGGTTTAGGCCGGGCGAGATGACCCGGCTTTTCTGGGACGGCGTGGAGAACAGCTATCCCGAGGCCTCCCTCGTCAGCTTCAATGGAAGGGGGTTCGACATCCCGCTGCTGGAGCTAATGGCCTACCGGTACGGTGTCCCGATAAAGAGGCAACTTAAGGACAAATTCGGCGCACGATACAGGTTTGGGACCCGGCACATAGATCTGCACGACTGGCTTTCCAATTACAACGCGATCAAAATGCAGGGTGGGCTCAATCTGCTTGCCAAGGTGCTCGGAAAGCCGGGGAAGATGGGGACCAGCGGTAACGAGGTGTATCCCCTGTTTCTGGAGGGGAAAACGGGTGAGATAAACGATTACTGCATTCACGACGTGCTCGACACATATTTCGTATTTCTACGGACAAGGGTGATGACCGGAGAGATTACACTCCAGAGGGAACAGGACATAGTAAAGGAAACCAAGAAATTCCTTGAGGAGAGCGTAACGCGAACTCCGGCCTTCGCAAAATATCTGAGAAATTGGGGGGACTGGGAGCCCTGGCCCTAAGGGACGGCCGCCTTTTTATAACGATAATTCCGGAGAATTGGGTTTTCTCGCCTGCCGAAGGCGGGCTGGAAACACAAATATCGATTATACCGGTAGTTTCAATTAATTGGGAATCTTCAAATTGAGATTTTAGAGGTTCTATTTATAAGGAAACCTGTAATTATTGGGTTTTCTCGCCCGCCGAAGGCGGGCTGGAAACACAAATATCGATTTTACCGGTACTTACAATTTACTGGAATGTTGAAAATCGAATTTTTGAGGTTCCCTTGTAATAAATTATTGGATGAGCGGTGAATTACGGAGTATATGTATTAAAAGGGCGAGAAAACGACCCGGCCGACCGCATATGTCCACAAAGATAAAATTCGATTACCAGAGCGTTATAAACGCGATTCCGAGCGCCGTTATCGTCATCGACAGGAACAAGACGGTAATCGGAATAAACAATTTTGCCCGCCGCCTATATAGAAATTCGGACCTTATAGGAAAAAGCTGTTCGGAGATATTCAGCCACTGCGCCCGCCGCGGCTCGAACTGCCCGGTCGACAACATGGATTTCGTCATTCCCACCGGGATGCTAAAGACCAGACAGAAAATACGGATCAGAGAATACGAGGAGGACGTGCGCTGTCGCATCATTCATGCGGAGATAGAAAACGGCGACAAGGGCCATGTATTCCTGCACATCATCCTCGACAGGGACCTCATGGCGCGCGAGAAACTGGTAGAGCTCGAGAAAAACCTCACCATAACGACTCTCACCGCGGGAATCGCGCATGAGTTCAACAATATGAACGCGGGAATTCACGGGCTTGTCGAACTTGTTCTGTCCCAGGCCGACCTTTCACGCGAGACGGCAAAGGATATGAGCACCATCCTGAAAATTATTCGACGGGCGAGCCATCTGATAGACCAGTTGCTAATTTTCGCCAATAAAAAGCCCTCGAAGCGCGTGCTGGAAAACCTCGAGAACATCGTCGATGGATGCGTCAAGATATTGAGGCCCGAATTCTCGGCCCAGGGCATAAACATCGAGGTCATCCGCAGGGGCGCCCTGGAGGAAATGTTCCTCGACGCCAACAAAATCAGCCTTGCCTTGATGAATATAATGATAAACGCCCGCGACGCCATGATCGAAAGCCCCGAAAAGAAGATCACAATAGAGACGGGCAGGGAGGAGGGCCAGGGATACGTGCGTATCCGTGACAGGGGCGCCGGCATACCGCATGAGACGCAGGATCGGATATTCGACCCGTTCTACACCACGAAGGGATCGCTGGGGTCGAGCTCCATTCCGGGCACGGGCCTGGGTCTTTCGGTCGCTACGGGAGTCATCAAGGAGCATAACGGCACAATCGAGGTGGAAAGCGAACACGGGCGCGGATCGACCTTCATCATCAAGATACCGATCAACACGACGGAAGCGCTCGATCGGGAGGTATCGCAGAACTACACAGAGTACGATTTCGTCGGCAAAAAGATACTGGTTGTGGACGACGAGGTTGAGCTAAACAACCTGTTGGTCAGGGCGCTCGCCTCAAAAAACGCCGACGCGAGATCGGAATACTCCGGCGCCAGGGCGATAGATTTCGTCGAAAGGGAGCCGGTCGACCTCATGCTTCTCGATATTCAGATGCCCGACCTCAATGGCTGGGACGTGGTGAAGCATTTCAAGACGAAAAAGAACCGTCCCGGTATAATCATTATCTCGGGTAATTTTCTGGTGATGGACGCCTCCGAGACCCGCTTCGTCGAGAAGGTCCTTATTAAACCGTTCGATCTCCAGGAGCTGTTCCAGGCTGTCAGGGAAGTGCTGGAGGACAAGTGACCGATTAAAAGGCGCTTGCGTTTCCAGTGCCTGCCGAATAGCCTTGCTCTCCTGATTTGCGCGTATGACCGAACTGTAACCGTCCGGTAACGCGAATAAGCCAAAAGGGGTTTATTTTATGGGAATGACCATTACCGAAAAAATACTTGCCGCGCACGCCGGAAAGGACTCGGTGGCCCCCGGCGAGCTCATCGAGGCGCGAGTGGACCTGGTGCTGGGGAACGATATAACCGCGCCCATCGCCATAAAGGAGTTCCGGGAACTGGGCATAGACGCGGTGTTCGACAGGGAGGCCGTGGCGCTCATACCGGACCACTTTACGCCCAACAAGGACATAAAATCGGCGGAGCAGGTCAAAATACTCAGGGAGTTTGCGAGGGAATTCGGTATCGTTCATTTCTACGACGTAGGGAGGGTTGGGGTCGAACACGCCCTCCTGCCAGAGCTCGGACTTACGCGCCCGGGCATGCTCATCATAGGGGCCGATTCGCACACATGCACCTACGGGGCCATGGGGGCCTTTTCGACCGGCGTGGGCTCGACCGACATGGCGGCGGCGATGGCCACAGGGAAGGCCTGGTTCAAGGTGCCGGAATCGATCAAGTTCGTTTACGAAGGGGCCCTGAACCCATATGTCAACGGCAAAGACCTCATCCTGCACACCATCGGCGATATCGGCGTGGACGGAGCGCTTTACAAGGCCATGGAGTTTACCGGCGAGGCGGTCGCTCAACTCAGCCTGGAGGGCAGGCTCACCATGGCCAATATGGCGATAGAGGCAGGCGGCAAGAACGGCATATTCGCCCCCGACGACAAGACGGTGGCATACGTAAAAAGCAGAAGCTCCAAGCCTTATACGGTATACGCGAGCGATCCGGACGCGCGCTACGCCGAGCTCCGCGAGTACGACGTTTCGAGGATCGAACCCCTGGTCGCCTACCCGCATCTGCCGGAAAACGTGAGACCGGCCCGTGAATCCGGAATCGTTATAGACCAGGTCGTAATTGGCTCGTGCACCAACGGGAGGATAGAGGATTTAAGGGAGGCCGCGGCCATTTTAAAGAACAGAAAGGTGAACGGGAACGTTCGTCTTATAATCATTCCTGCCACGCAGGAGATCTACCGACGGGCCATGGAAGAGGGCCTGCTTGACATATTCGTCGCCGCAGAGGCGGCCGTTTCGGCGCCGACATGCGGCCCCTGCTTGGGGGGGCATATGGGCATCCTTGCGGAGGGCGAGCGCTGCCTTGCCACCACCAACAGGAATTTTGTCGGAAGGATGGGGCATCCCAAAAGCGAAGTCTACCTCGCCGGACCGGCTGTCGCGGCCGCCTCGGCGGTGCTGGGCAGAATCGCCCATCCCGATGAATTGAAATAGGAGGATTCCATGAAAGCCAAGGGAAAGGCCTGGCGCTTCGGCGATGATGTCAATACGGACGAGATAATCCCGGCCCGCTACCTCAATACATTCGATCCGGACGAACTGGCAAGGCATTGCATGGAGGACGCGGACCCCGATTTCATGAAAAAGGCCAAACCGGGCGACATCATCGTCGCCGGAAAAAACTTCGGGTGCGGATCCTCACGGGAGCATGCGCCAATAGCGATAAAGGCGGCACGCATCTCCTGCGTGATAGCGGATTCCTACGCCAGGATTTTCTATAGAAACAGCATCAACATAGGGCTTCCGATCGTCGAATCGGCCGAAGCGGCCAGGGGTATTTCGGAGGGTGACGAAGTGGAGGTGGATTTCGACTCCGGAAGGATTGTAAACCACACGAAGAATGCAGAATATGCGGCAAAACCGTTTCCGCCTTTCATGCAGGACCTCATCGCCAAGGGCGGGCTGATGAACAAGGTTAAAAGCGAACTGGCCGGAAAGGATCACTGAAGGCGGACTATATTTTTACTGTCCGTTACGTCCTTCCCTTTCGACTGAAAGGGTATGACGTACCAGCGGTCCCTTTTGTACTTTCCCAATTGCAGAAGCACCGGATTGGGCAGGTCCTGAATGAATTGCCGGGTGAACTCGAGGTCTATTTTAAGGTCGCCCTCGAGCTCGTTGTTGATGTGGCCGTCGAGCCGGAGGCGTATTTCCGGGGCGGAGAAGAGAAATGAATTTATCTGGTAATCGGACCCGGCAATGGTCAAGTTGCCGTATATCTTGCTGAATTCGAGATCTTTAAGCTTGTACTTGAGGTCTGACAGAAGAATACCCAGTCCGTTCTGAATGCCGGTGTCCACCAGTTTGCCCCTGTCTATGGTAAATTCCATTCTCCCCCTGAACGATTTTCGAAGGTCTATTCTCTCCGACAGGGAGAACCCAATTTCGACGTTGCCGCTGGCAAGGCCGAACATGCGGTCCTTAAAGCGCTCGCTCATTCTGCTGATGTTCTGTACGCGCAGGCGCTCGAAGGAGGCCGAGCACTCCAGCGGGACGGCCGGCGAGCCGAAATCCACCGTGGCCCGGGCGCGGATTTCCCCCCCCATGAATTCCGTCTGTATGGGGCCCGCCTGAAGACGCTTTCGCGCGAACGAATAGCCGGCGGAGGTTTTCCCGAACGAGAGCTCCCCCAGGGTGAGCGCGCCGACGGAAACGGTGCCGCTCACCTCGATCGGGATATCCCCGGCGAAGGGTGATGGCCCCGTGGATTTGGCCCCCTGTCCCTTTCGGGGCTCGGCCGGAAGGGAGAATGCCGCACACGAGGCGTCGGCCCGAAAACGACGGAAGGAGCCGTCGAGGGAGGCAAGCGTAATGTCAACCGGCTGGTTGAAAAGCGATGCCCTTATGCCTGTGGGCTCTATTCGGTTGTTGTTGATTTTTATCGTGGCGCGGGCGTTTTTAAGCAGGGCTTCGCCCGAGCCGTACGACGCGTCTATATTCAGCAGGCCGGAATAGCCGGCCTCCCCCAAGGATAAAACCCCCTTCGCCGTGCCCGAGAGTTCCCCGGGAAGAAACGACAAAATGGGCCGCACATCATCGATACGGGCGTCTATGTCCCTTATACTGAATTTTTTGATATTGCCGTCGAAGTCGAAAAGGAATTCGTCTATCAGAAACGAGGTCGAGAGCACAGACCCCCGAATATTCGAGATAAAGACGCTCTCTCCCGCGATGTTGACCCGGCAGAACCCGTTTACCAGAAGAGGCCTGTCTCCGGGAAGATTGGAGGTTCCTCGTACGGAACCCTCGACCGAGTTGCGGGTGATTACGAGGCCGGTAACCCGGCCGGAAAAATCCTGGTACGGCAGGGACAGATCGGTGCCCCAGCGATAGACCCATTTAAGGGAGCAATGCTCCAGCAATACTTCCCCCGATATCTGAAATCCGCCATCGGGTGTCTTGATCGTTATGTCCGGGCGGACGGCGCCCCTTTTTTCCGGCAGGACGATTGTTGCGTCGGAGAGCCGGAATGATTGATCGCCCGTAAAATCGAGAAGGCCGTTGAGGGAGTATTCCCCCTCGAGCGGTTTGAGTGAAGAGGGCGGGTTCTTTAGGGATATCCTGGCCCGGGTCAGCTTTATGGTGTCCAGACGGGCGGCCACCGACGACTGCTCCCCGGCGGTTAAATCCGTAATGAGGTTCTCGAGATTGGAGGTTCCGTCTTTATAGCAGATGGCGAGGTCGAGGCCGATTATGTGGATGAAGTTGATGTCGAACTCCTTTTTGAAGACAAGCCGGGGCAGCGAGAACCTGATCACCGCGTCGTCCGCGGAGGCCAGAATCCCCGGGCAGTCCCCCGGTCCATTGTGGAGTTTGAGTTTATGAAGGACGATACCCCTGAGGCTGTATTCCAGGGCGTCTATCGAAACACCGCGTTTTAGCTCCTTCTCCGCCATTGCGGAGAGCATGGAAAGCACGCTGTTTACGGGATAAAAATTATACAGAAGTACGGCGCCTCCAATAAGCGCGAGAAGGAATACGGAAACGGAGGCGATGGCGATTTTAAGAATTTTTTTGCGCTTCACGTTTTCGTTCCATGATGGACTTTTTCCGATAGAACTGAACGCTCTTTTCGAGCTCGTCGAGATCGGTGCATATGATTTTTCCTCCCTCGAGCTTGAAGTGTTTGTCCTCGAGGAGCTGGACGGAGAGCATATCAGTCTTCTCGGCGGGCAGTCCGACCATGTTGAAAAGCTCGCGGAAGCCGAATTCGAAATTATGCGACTGCTTGGGGGTGATTTTTATCTTCTGTTTTTCGATCTGGATGAGCAGGGTGTCATATATCCTTCCGAGGTGGTCCCGAATCATCAGATTTTCGAGCTGACGATACGCGGTCCAGATGCGCTCGCTTAAAAGCTGAATGAGGCGCGTGGCAAGCTGTGGTTGCGCCTGAACCATGTTCTCGAAGTTGGACTTGTTGATTGCGAGGAGGGTGACGTCACCGAAGGTGATGGCTGAGGCGCTACGGGGCCTGTTCTCCAGAAGCGCCATTTCGCCGAAGATGTCCCCCGATTTGAGAACGGCGAGGAGCACCTCTTCATCGACTATCTTGGTGATCTTGACCTTCCCGGCCTGGATGATATAAAGCTCGTTACCGGGCTCGTTCTCGCAGAAAATCATGGTATTGTCGCCGTAATTGCGCGTCATAGAGGCGCCCTGGGGGTTTTCGGGCACTTTGAGCGGGGCTTTGAGCGTCTTCAGGCGTTCGAGGGTTCTGTCGCGGTTGGGGCCGGCAGGGCAGTATTGCACGTAGCGCTGAAAGGCGTAGGCCGCGTGGTTGAGGGAGCGTTTCTTGAGATAGTATTCTCCGATATTGTACAGGTGTTCGGGGTCCTCCTCGGCCGTTCCCTTGAAGGTGAGCTGGGTGATCGCCTGGTCGAATTCCCGAAGCTGCTTGCTGAAAAACCGGATGATCTTCATGGCAATGGCGGGGTTTTTCTGGATGAGGATGCCGAACTGATCGCGTTCAACCGAGATGAGGGAGACCCCGGAAAGGCTTACGGCGGTTTCGGTGCGCGCGTGACCGCTCATGCAGCTTACCACGCCGAAGAAATCGCCGGGGCCGAGCATGGAGAAGGGTTCGATTCCCGCGACCGGGTTTTCGCGCATCACCCGGACTTTGCCTTCCCTTATGATGTAAAAATTATTGGAATCTTTCTTACCCTCTACGGTGATAAAGGACTTCGCCATGTAGTTTTCGACTTTAAATTGGGTGGATGCCATTCTTCCTCTTTGCCCTTTGCCGCATAGGTGTTCGAAATCCAAGTAGTCCCAGGGTATCTGTTCCGTATGCCCGCAAGAGGACCGTATCGGACTACAGACAACCGCTTCGGTCCCGTCCCGCGGGCCGCGCCGCGTTTCTATTGTGCGATCTTAGTTAAAATCGGCATAAAATCAAGTCATTTCAAGGATTTTCCGGAACAATATTTCGTTCGTTCCGAATTTAAAGCGGAGGATGATGGAGGAGTGTTCGCCGGGTCGGAGTACGGGGTCAGTCGCTGGTTAGATATTTTTCCAGGTATTCGGTGAGGTCGTTTACGTTTTTACGGATCATTGATTTGAATTCGGGCGGGATGTTCTGCGACATTACCACCTTGTAATAGTTGATGGCGTCTTTGACCTTCCTTTTTTTTAAATATTCGGATGCTCGTTCAAGCATAGGCTTATACTTGTAGTAGGAGTACTCGAGGATGTTCTTCTCGCGCGCCAGGCTGAATTCGTCCGGGAGTTTGGAAAAATCGTAGCTTACCTTCAATATGGGCAGTTCACGTGCCTTTCGCCTGTTGTGCTGAAGGAATTTGCGGTAAAAGCGCTCCTCGTCCTCTCTTTTCCTCTCCTTCTCGGAGTCGCGCGCGTCGTATTCAAGCGCTTCACCCGGGCGTGAGTCGCCGATGATCTGGATATCGTCCTTCTTCCCGGTATCTTCGCTGAGTATCTTCTCGAAAATGTCCTCGTCCGTAAGGCTCTCGGCAGGCTGTTCCTCGTCCTTCCCATAGCGGCTTAGAAGCTCCCACTCGTCCGGGGTCTCCTTCTCGTCGCGCGTGAAGGTCTCCCTGCGGAAATCCTCAACCTCCTCGCCTTTTATGGGTTCCGGCTGGACCGGGCCGGGTGGGGCCGAAGCGGGCCTGGTCTGGGTGCCGGAAGGCGGAGTTTTAGATGGTTCTTCAGGGGATGGGCTCCCGCCTCGCGCCGGCAGCTTTTCCAGTATCTCTAAAATGGGCTTTGGATCGAGCACTACGGGCAAGGGGGACTCGTATTTCGCCTCTATGATCGCAGGCCTTCGTTGGACATCCTGCACGGCCTTATGGGCGGCGAGGTCCCCGGAGAGCCCGTCCAATCGATGTTCGAGGCGCTCGACCTCGTCCCGGTAGCGGTCGATCTTTTCGTCGCTTAACAGGGACGGTTTATCGAGATTTAGCTTGACGGATATCCGCTCCGCGAGCTGGTCCATATCGACCGGGGGATGTCCGGCATCATCGCCTGTCTTTCTAACTGCGAGGTCTTCGGAGAGGCCGTCCAGGCGGCGCTCGAGGCGTTCGACCTCATCCCGGTAGCGGTTGATTTCTTCGTCATCCGGGCCTGCGGACCGATCGAGATTGAGCTTTTGCGATATTCTCTCGGCGATATGGTCGATATCGATGGGCGGAGGGGGGCTGATGGGGGCGCTCAGGCCGATATGGATGCGGTCCGGTATGGTGAGCGGGCCGTCGAGGCTGAGCTTGAGCTCCCTGGGCCTTCCGGTAGAGGCCGATCCGACAAGCTCCTCTTTCTTTCTGCGGGCGTTGAGGTACTCGCGATAGCGGCGGAGGTATTCTACGTTCGCCTCGATTTTTCGGTTTGTCTCTATATCGTTGATCCGGGAAACTACCCCCTCGTAGAGGGATGTGGCCGTTTGAAAATCGCCCTTTTTGGCGTAGATTTCGGCGTTCATCAGGGTTCGCCGGTAAACCCGGAAGCGGGAGGCTTCGGATATAATCTCATCCGTAATATATGGAAGCCTGAATTCGTCGGCGACGTCCTTCAGGTGCTCCAGGGATTCGAGGTCGCTCTTCCGCCTCTGCGGCCGAGCCTGGCGGTCGGGAAATTTTTCCTCGATTTCCCTGTCCGTTGCCCTTCGCCGAAGCAGCGCCTCGGGCCTCTCCTCCTTTGCGTCCTTTGCGCCCGGCTTTTCCTCGGAACCGAAGAGCGCCCATGCGAGGATGAAGAGTATCACGAGAAGTATGATTATAAGGATGGTAATCATGGATCAATAATACCGTCTTCCCGGCGCGTCGGCAAGAACTATACGCTTTGTGCGGCGCTCGTCGGGAGCTCTTAAGGGGGCACAGCGACGCATCACCCTTCCCTGATATAGTCTTTCGACATAATGAAGGTCAAATATGACCCGTAAAAGCTCATGCCTTCAAAACCACCATCGAATGGGCCTCCACCGTAATCGTCCGGCCCCTCAGATCGGGCTCCATTCCCCTGTCGAAAATATCCTCCGGAGGCTCTTTGGCCGTGTCGATCGAGATAAGCCAGGGCCTCCCCGATGGGGCGTCCGGCACCGTAAAAACGACATCGTCGACGCCCGCGTTGAACGCCATGTAGATGTCGTTGTCCGGCCTGCCGTTCTTGAAAATCGCGTATTCGCCGCTGATGACACAGGCTATCGTTCGGCTTTCGGCGGTCCAGTCGGGGACCTTGCCGTCGGGATCGGCCCATTCGATGTCCGGGGAGGCGAAACCGTCCAGGCCAAGGCCGGTAAAAAAGCCCCTTTTTCGGAGGATGATGTGTTCCTTCCTGAAGCGGATCATGCCCCTGCAGAAACGGTATATCTCCTCGTGCCTTTCTAGATAGCCCCAGTCGATCCATGAGATCTCATTGTCCTGGCAGTAGGCGTTGTTGTTCCCCCCCTGGGTGCGCCTGAATTCGTCCCCGGCGAGGAGCATCGGCACGCCCTGCGAGATGAACAGGGTCGCGAGCATGTTCTTTATCATTCGGCGTCGGATTTTTTCGACCTCGGGCGGCGCGTCGGGCCCTTCGTACCCGCAGTTCCATCCGAGATTATGGCTCTCTCCGTCGCGGTTGTCCTCGCCGTTTTCGATATTGCGCTTTTCCGTGTAGGTGAACAGGTCGTTGAGCGTAAAGCCGTCGTGGCATGTCACGAAATTAATGCTGTGAAGTGGGCCGCCCTTGCTTCGGTACAGATCCGAGCTTCCGGTAATGCGGGTGGCGAAATCGCTCCTTGCGCAAGCCTCACCCCGCCAGAAACGCCGGACCTCATCGCGGAACTTGCCGTTCCATTCCGCCCATCTGCCGGGAAAATCCCCGACCTGGTATGCGCCGCCCGCGTCCCAGGCCTCGGCGATAATCTTCGAGTTTCGAAGGATGGGGTCCTCGGAGATGCGCTCGAGGAGGGGAGGATTGGTGAGGATGTTCCCATCCTGGTCGCGGCCCAGAATAGAGGCCAGGTCGAAGCGGAAGCCGTCTACGTGCATCTCGATCACCCAGTATCGAAGGCAGTCGAGGATGAAGTCGCGCACCAGCGGATGGTTGCAGTTGAAGGTGTTGCCGCATCCGGAGAAATTCTGGTAATAGCGGCGGTCCTCCTTTAGCATGTAATACACCGTGTTGTCTATGCCTCGAAAACAGAGGGTGGGGCCCAGATGGTCGCCCTCGGCCGTATGGTTGAACACGATGTCGAGTATGACCTCGATGCCGGCGTTATGAAAATCGCGCACCATCTCCTTGAACTCGGAATACTGCTCGCCCGAGGAGCCCGCCGACGAATAGCGGCCTCGCGGAGCGAAAAACGACAGCGTACTGTAACCCCAGTAGTTTTTAAGCCTCTCGCCGGTCAGCGGATTGATTAGGACGTTCTCGTCCTCGTCGAATTCCTGAATGGGCATAAGCTCCACGGCCGTTATGCCGAGCTCGTTGAGATAAGGTATCTTCTCCGTAAGCCCTTTGAAGGTGCCTCCATGGGCGGCGCGCGACGAGGGGTGATGGGTGAAACCTTTTACGTGGAGTTCATATATAATGCTGTTCTGAAGCGGCGTACCGAGCTGCCGGTCGTACCAGTCGAACTGGGAATCCACGACGATGCTTTTTGGGGCCCCCGCAGCGCTGTCCCTTTCGGAAAAGGACAGATCGGCCTGGGGCGATTCCGGGTCGAAGCCGCGGGCGTCCGACAGGTCCCATTTGAAATTGCCGGTCACCGCGCGCGCGTAAGGATCGAGGAGCAGCTTGTTTCGGTTGTAGCGGTGGCCTTTTCGCGGCTCATATGGGCCGTGAACGCGGTAGCCGTATTCCTGGCCCTCGGAGACGCCCTCCACCCAGATGTGCCAGATGTCTCCGGTCCTGTTTATCCGCGGATCGAGCTCTATAGCCTCCGAGTCTCCGTTACCGGGGCCGAACAGCACGAGGCTTACCGCGAGCGCATGGCGGCTGAAGATGGAAAACTGGGCGCCGTTTTTATCGAGCTTAACCCCCGGAGGAAGGGGAAAGCCGGGGAGCGTCGTCCTTCTTCGATTCATCGTTCCTCCCCGGGGTGGACGCGGCGGTAGATGAGCGCCGACCCGATCGTATATTTCATGCCCGGGCCTTCCGTATCGTTCGCTCGCGCGGCCATGTTCTCCATAGTCCGGACGGAGCGGCGACCGGTATAAAGCGAAATATCCAAATATTCCGGGCCTGTCGGCCGGAAGAGGTCCCGGAATGGGAAGTGCTCCAAATCTGGCCGATGCGAATCTACCGGTAACGATCCCGAAATCAAGTATAATTTTAATTCGGCGGACGTCCGGCAAAGGAAAACAATGAACACGATACCGGAGGATTGGGCAATGGCCCGCGGGTTTTTACAGGATGGCGAAAATTCATCGCAATCCGTTCCGGCCCGGCGGGAATCTTGACGCGGGGCCACTCGGTACGGCGCTACGAACATAGTTAAATAAGTCAACAAATATCCAGGCGCGTACCGTAAAATAATTATTTAAAAGCGGCTGTTTTATCATTGCACAAATCCCGTTTCAAGTGATATGTGCCTTTCGTCGCCGGGAGTTCCGGGAGACGAGGGCGGCGGGCCAAGCCTTGGAGGAGCCAGCATGAAATTCAGTTTAATTCCACGGGAATTCCGTTTCTTCGATCTCTTCGACCGCCAGGCCGATTGCGCGTTAAAGGCCTCGGCCTATTTCAAGGAGCTCGTCCACTTGGGACGATTCGACGATGAAACCGTCCAGCGGATGAGGGAGATCGAGCACGAAGGCGACGACATTACCCACGAGATAATCAACAAGCTCAATAAAACCTTCATCACACCCTTCGACCGCGAGGACATACATCTCCTCGCCCACGAATTGGACAGCGTGATAGACCTCATACATACCATATGCAACCAGATGCGCCTGTACCGCCTCTCCGTGGTAAACCAGCACATGATGCAGTTTTCGGATATAATCGACAATGCGGTTACGGTCCTCGTCAGGGCCGTCAAGGGGCTGCGCGACTACAAGGAGCCGGACAACATCCTTGAGGACTGCATCGAGGTCAACAGGCTGGAAAACTCGGGCGACCAGCTTCGCGACTTCGTTATAAGC
The DNA here is from genome assembly GCA_002069125.1 of Spirochaetes bacterium ADurb.BinA120. GTDB lineage: Bacteria > Spirochaetota > UBA4802 > UBA4802 > UBA5368 > MVZN01. The sequence goes on along the minus strand of MVZN01000017.1, from coordinate 3,375 downwards.
AAGCTCTTCGACGAGGCGACCGATCCTATCCACCTTATCAAATGGAAAGAGGTGTTTCAGGGGGCCGAGATGGTGTTGGACAAGTGCGAGGATGTGGCGAACATCGTCGAGACCATCCTTGTAAAACAGGCCTGATCATGACGGTAACGCTGGTCCTGCTTATCCTTCTCGCGCTCTTCTTCGATTTTCTCAACGGATTCCACGATTCCGCGAATTCGATAGCCATAATCGTTTCCACGCGCGTCCTCTCCCCGCGCTATGCGGTAATCTGGGCGGCCTTTTTTACCTTCATAGCCTTTTTGTTTTTCGGTCTGCATGTGGCTAACACCGTGGGAAAAGGCATTGTCGAGGCCTCGGTGATCGACTCCGGAGTTATATTCGGCACATTGTTCGGGGCATGCGCGTGGGACATCCTGACATGGTATCTGGGGCTGCCGACAAGCTCTTCACATGCCCTTATCGGCGGGCTTATCGGCGCCTCTCTTGTCAAGGCCGGATGGAAGTCGCTTGTGCTTTCGGGTATAGGAAAAACCGTGGCGTTTATATTCATATCCCCTGCCATAGGCCTGCTGCTCGGCATGACCATCGGGGTGCTGGTGTATCGCGGTTTTAAAAATTACGCGCCGAGGCAGGTGGACCATCTGTTCAGAAAGGGACAGCTTCTCTCGGCTGCCATGTACAGCCTTGGCCATGGCGGAAACGACGCGCAAAAGACGATGGGAATCATAGCGGTGCTTTTGTTCAGTAACGGCGTACTTGGAGATAACTTCCATGTTCCCCTGTGGGTAGTGGTCTCATGTCACGGGGCGCTGGCGCTGGGCACGCTTTCGGGCGGATGGCGCATAGTAAAGACCATGGGCCAGAAGGTGACGAAGCTGCGCCCCGTGGACGGTTTCTGCGCCGAGTCCGGGGCGGCCATCAGCCTATTCATAGCATCGGGGCTCGGTGTGCCGGTAAGCACTACTCATACGATAACGGGCTCGATTATGGGGGTAGGCTCGCTCCGCAGGCTCTCGGCGGTCCGCTGGGGCGTGGCCGGGCGGATAGTATGGGCCTGGATCCTCACCATCCCCTGCGCCGCGGCCATTTCGGCGCTTGCATACACACTGGTTCGCTGAAGCGCCCGCGGATTTCCTCTCCGGAGAAACCCCCGTATCAATTTATTCTTGTCAAGCGGAAGGGCCCCGTATATCCAGTGCGGGTAGGCAATACCGGAACGCATATAAAACAATCAGGAGCTCGAACCAGAACCATGAGATTCACACGATACCTCGTACCCACCCTTCGGGAAGACCCCTCGGACGCGGCGGTTACAAGCCACCGCCTTATGCTAAGGGCGGGCCTAATACGAAAGGAGTCCGCAGGCATGTACCTGTACCTTCCGCTTGGCTTTCGGGCGCTCAGAAAAATAATTGATATAGTCCGCGAGGAGATGGAGCGCGCGGGGGCGCTCGAATTCCTTATGCCCGAGCTTACAAGCGCCGATCTCTGGAGGGAGTCCGGGCGCTGGGAGGCCATGGGAAGGGAGATGATCCGCATAAAGGATCGGAACGGCCAGGAGTACGCGCTCGCCCCAACCCACGAGGAGGCCTTTACGGCCGCCGTTCGGTCTATAGTGTCGTCGTACCGCGACCTGCCGCTTAACGCCTATCAGATAAACACCAAGTTCCGCGACGAGATCCGGCCCCGCTACGGCGTTATGCGCAGCAAGGAATTCATAATGAAGGACGCCTATTCCTTCGATATGGACGAGGAGGGCCTGGAGCGCTCGTACCAGGCCATGCGAAGGGCCTATCGCAATATCTTCAGCCGCTGCGGTATCGATACCATTCCGGTGGAGGCCGACACGGGCTCCATGGGAGGAAGCGACTCCGAGGAGTTCATGGTGGCCTCCGAGGTGGGCGAGGAGGTGCTTCTGCTATGCCCCGATTGCGCTTACAAGGCCAACCAGGAGCGCGCGGAGTACAAACGGACGGAGCCCAAGGGCGGGGGGCCTGCGGAGGAGCTTCGCGTGGTCGACACGCCGAACGTAAAGACCATCGACGAGCTTGCGGCATTCTTCAAATGCGGGGCCGAACGCTTCCTTAAAAGCCTTATATATCTGGCCGACGGAAAGCCTGTGATGGCGGTGGTCCCCGGAGACAGGGAGATAAACGAGGTGAAGCTTAAAAACGCCCTCGGGGCGCTCGAGGTGGAGCTTGCGCCCGATTCGGTCGTGGAGGATGTTACCGGGGCGCCCGTGGGATTCGCCGGGCCGGTGACGAAAAAGAAAATCCGCGCGATTTTCGACCCGGCCATAAGCAATGCGCATAACGCGATCACGGGGGCCAACGAGAGGGACCGCCATTTCGCCGGCGTGAACCCGGAGAGGGACTTCCAGATTACGGAACAGGCCGACATCACCTCCGCCGTAAAGGGCGACGCCTGCCCCCGCTGCGGCGCGGCCATGAACGAGCGCAAGGGGATCGAGGTTGGCCATATCTTCAAGCTGGGCTATAAGTATACGAAGTCAATGAATCTAACGGTGCTCGACGAGAGCGGAAAGGCGGTTCATCCAATAATGGGCTGTTACGGCATAGGGGTAAACCGCACCATGGCAGCGGTCATAGAACAGCACAACGACGAAAAGGGAATCGTGTGGCCCATGACGGTGGCGCCCTTTCAGGCGCACCTTGTGGCTATTGCGAAAACCGATGAGGAAACCGCCGCCGTCGACGAGATCTACGATATGCTTTCTGGCGCCGGGATAGATGTGCTCTACGACGACCGCAGGGCGAGCGCCGGCGTTAAGTTCGCCGATGCCGACCTAATAGGAATGCCCATCAGGGTGACCGTTGGGAAAAGCTACTTTAAAGACGGCGAGATCGAGGTAAAGCTCCGCTCGGAAAGCGAAGCGAAACGCGTGCCAAAGGACGAATTTTTAGGCCATATTCGCGGGCTTATAGAGAAGGAGTGGGGAAGGTACACCTGATTCTATGCTGCAAGGTCGAAAAATACTGTTGACACATACCGCGGCCGATTATAACAGGAAAGGAACACCCGGGGTGTAGCGCAGTCCGGTAGCGCACCTGGTTTGGGACCAGGGTGTCGTAGGTTCAAATCCTATCACCCCGAATACGCGCCCGTAGCTCAGCTGGACAGAGCAACAGCCTTCTAAGCTGTGGGTCCCCCGTTCGAGTCGGGGCGGGCGTGCTTGGCTCGTTTTCATTCCCCCTCATCCGTCCGGTGTCATTCGGGCTTCTTCGGGTTTAGTCGGTGATTTTTCGGCATGGCCGCGCGCTTGGTCGTGTGTACAGGACTTGGCCGGGAAAACCGCTTAACGACAGCCGGCCCATTATTCCGCTTGACGCACAGCGGTTTTTTTGAGTAGGATGA
>MVZN01000016.1 GCA_002069125.1 Spirochaetes bacterium ADurb.BinA120 | reverse complement strand
GCAGTAGCAAAGCAACGGCATGAGGGGAAAAGAGCGGAGAAGCCGAGGACTGTCCGAGTTTTCCCCGCGTTGTTCGAGTTCCGCAGGCTTCGGAGCCTTTTCCCCTCATTGCCGTATATTAGACATGGTTTACCCAGTGAGGCTACAGGGTAGCCGAAAGGCCTCCCATAACCGTGAAACCGGGCATCGGGTATTCCCAGAAGGTTTCATATTTCCTGTCGGTGATGTTGTTGAAGTTCACGAATGCCCGATAGCGTTCCAAGAAGGTGTAAGCGAGCTTCGCGTTTAGAACGAGGTAATTCGACAATTTTTGTTTGCCGGCCGTATCGGCGTAGACATCGTAGACGTATTCGCTGTCGAGTCCGGCGTAGAGGCCGAAGCTCTCGAACGAAATTCCTCCGAGAGCCTTGTGCTTGGGCACATAGGCTAATTTTGCCTTGCGGTACTCGTTGTCTATGTAGGAGTATCCGGCGCGTAGCCCCACCATGTTCATTATGGTGTACTTCGCCGTCGCCTCGAGGCCGTTGTAATTATATTTATCAGCATTGGCCCACGTATTTGCCGGCCACCCATCGGTTGGGATTATTTTGTTGTCAGATTGAATCCTATACCCTGTTACGGATACCACCAGAGATTTAAGTAAAACCTGTTCAATGCCTGCCTCGTAAGATAGGTATGTCTCGGCTTTTAAATCGGGATTTGGATTTTTTGCAGGATACGGGCCATATAAATATAGTTGGCGAAGCTCTGGAAGCTTAAAACCGCGGGCTATTGATGAGTATATTTTTGTTGTTGGCAGAGGTGTTATTATTATGCCGCTCTGCCATGAGACGAAATCGTCATATTTTGAGTTGTCAGTATATCGCGCTCCACCCGAGAGGGTAATTATATCAAAAATTCTCTGCTCGACAAGCCCGAAGCCCGAAACATCTGTAAGAAATTTGTCTTTGACGTAATAAGAATCAGTTTGCCATGGGAAAAGGACTGAATTCGGATTTTTTGCAGTACCACCAAAATGACGAACTTCAGCACCTGCTGTAATTTTGTTTCCTTTAAACGGCTTTACCGATTCCACAATACGTGCACCATATAAATAGTCATCGTGCTCATATGTTGATATGTCTAGACGAGGTTTATCAGTTTCATGTCTTCCGTGATTTGCATAGACATGCAACATTCCTTCAATTTTTTCATATGTGTTTAACACATTCACTGAAATTCCCCGGCGAGATATATCAAATATCTCTAGATCTTGACCTATTGGAGGTCCGGGAGGGAAGGATGTCATGCCATCTGCTCCCGGGTCATTGATTTTTTCTTTCATATAATAAGAATTCAGAGAAGCATACCAGTTGTTACCGATTTCAAAACCAAAACGTGCTGTTGCGTTGTGATTAAGGTATTCCGATGTATACTTCTGGCCGAGTATTGTCTGCTCGCGGTGGCCGTCGGTATACTGAAAGTTATACGAGACGCCGTAATCGAAGACCCCCATCTTGCCCTGGTGAATTACGTAATCGTCGGTTGAGTTATGGCTTCCATAGGATCCTGAAATCTCGGTTGAATAGCCGTCGTACTCCTGGCGCTTGGTGATAATGTTCACGACTCCGCCGAGCGCGCCCGAGCCGTAAAGGACCGGCTGGGGGCCGTGAAGCACCTCGACGCGGTCGATGTTCTTCATGGTGAAAACGTCGGCTATGGGGTGGCCCATTATCGAGGTGGTGGTGTCGAGCCCGTTTATGAGAAAAGGCACGCCCGTGGTGGGGCCCCAGCCAGATTTGCCTATACCGCGGATCGAGATGACTGCCGAGCCGCTTGCGGAAACGCCGAAGCCCATCACCCGGTTGTTACCCGTGTAGAAGCTCGGAACATTCTGGTTTATGACATTGATAAGATCGGTTTTGGTGGAGTTTTTTACCTCTTTGTCGGTGATGATCGAGACGACGCCCGCCTGTTCCTTTTTGTCCTTTACGATGATCTCTTTGGAAATGAAGACCTTTTCTTCGGGCCTCCCGGTTTCATCGCTACCGGCGCCGGGAGCCTCCTCCTGGGCATGCAGGGCCGCGGCGAAGAAGAGCGGGACGAGTGCGCGCAGCAAGTGTTTCATGATAAGCCGCCTCCATAAATGGTGAAGTGGTCGGCCGGTGCGGTGCGCGAAACCAGCGGCGCGGATCGGCCCGAATGGAACCGATCAGGATGCCGCAGATAGAATTTCCGACAACACCAGCCAAAATGTTAATAACACGAATAAGAATATAGTGGCACATGTCAACTAATAATTTAATATTTTTATACATTGGCCGTGGACGCAGAAATTGGAAATACCAGGATTCCCGGCGGAAATCGCGGGCGTGCGCGGCCTGGCGAGTGTGGCGCGCAGGCCTTGTTCGGTTCGCCGGAAATAATTCCCCGCCGGGCGAAAAAGTGGTTGTAAAGCCCTTCGTTCGTATAGTATGCAAATAGCCTTAAAATGGGCGGCTTCGAAGACAATCGAAATGGAAAAAGCGTTTATCAAAAACCTCACCATTGGGGCGGCCGAGGAACTGTTCGAGTCGATGGGCGAAAAACCCTATAGGGCCAGGCAGCTCTTCAACTGGCTGTTCGAGAAAAACGCGGCTTCCTTCGACGATATGAGCAATTTCTCGAAGGAGCTTAGAGGAGCCCTGGACGAGCGTTTCGAGCTGACGGCGCTCGCGCTCGAGGACCGCGTGCTTTCGAAGCTCGACGGCACCGAGAAGTTCCTTTTCAGAACCCGGGACGGGCACTTTATCGAATCGGTCCTCATACGCAGGGACGGCACCGACGAGGGAAGGCTTACCGTGTGCGTCTCGTCTCAGGTAGGCTGCCCCATGGGCTGCGGCTTCTGCCAGACCGGCCGGATCGGCTTCAGGCGAAATCTCGAGCCTGCCGAGATTCTCGACCAGCTCTGCCTGGTGAGAAGGCTCTCGGGCGTGCGCAACAACAACGTCGTTTTTATGGGGATGGGCGAGCCCTTCCTGAACTACGAAAACGTCATAACCGCGGCCGACATCATGAATTACAGCTATGGCTTCCACCTATCGGTAAGGAAAATCACCATCTCCACCTGCGGCATCCTCCCGGCGATAGAGCGCTTCATCGACGAAAAGAGGCCGTACAACCTCGCCATATCGCTAAACGATACCGATCCGGTAAAGCGGGCCCGCTACATGCCGGTCGAAAAAAAATATCCGATAGAGACCGTGGCGTCCCTGCTCGAAAAAAAGTTTCCGGTGTCGAGAAACAGGCTCACCCTCGAGTACATCATGCGCAGGGACAATATATCGCCCGAAGACGCGCGACGCATGAAAAGGATGTTCAGGCACGGCTGGATAAAGCTCAATCTCATCCCGCTCAACCGGGGAGACCACGGGATGGATCTTCCAACCGACGAGGAGATGGACAGATTCATCAAAGACCTCGAGGTGATGAACGTGCCGGTCTCGGTGCGTAAAAGCTCGGGGAAGGACATAGACGGCGCCTGCGGACAGCTCTCCGGCAGGCGGTATCATGCGGCGGGCCGGACGCACCGCGGAGGCCGGGCATGAGCGGACCGTTGGAGCTACAGGAGCCGGCATGAGACGATTTTTGGACGCCTCGCGCGAAGCGGTCGGGTGGATTTTCGACCACAAGATGCTCGTCTTCGTTTATCTACCTCTGCTCGCGATCTTCATGCTGGCCGCGTACACGGGATTCGTTTATCTGGGCTGGCAGCGCGACCGCGAGGCTGTGCTCGACAGGCTCTTTAAATACAAGCGCCTTATAGACCACACCGAGGAGCTGCGCGAGGGATACGCCTACCGCTCCGCCGACATAGACCTCGGCGCCAAGGCAGTGGACATCCCCACCAGAATTTACGATCGCAATGAGGAAATCATCGGTGAATTCTTCGAGCAGAAGCGCGAGATCGTACCGTATTCGTACATTCCGCGCATGCTCGTAAACGCGGTGTTGGCGAGCGAGGACAGGGATTTCTACAACCACCGGGGGATAAGCTATCAGGGTATACTTCGCGCAATGGCGATGAATCTCGTTCACCTGAGGGTGGTGCAGGGTGGGAGCACCATCACCCAGCAGCTCGCCAAGGTGCTCTTTACCGACATGGAGCGCAGCCTTCGCAGGAAGATCTACGAGGCCTTCTGCGCGACCGAGATAGAGAAAAGCTACGACAAGCAGGACATTTTGTCCATGTATCTCAATCTCATCTATTTCGGAAACGGCGCCTACGGCGTGGAATCCACGGCCAAGATGTTCTTTGGGGCGTCCGTTCGCGAGCTTAACGAAACCGAGTGCGCAATGATCGTCGGGGTGATATCGAATCCTCTGTATTATTCGCCGATATCGAACCTCGACAATTCGATCAACAAGACCAGGCGCATAATGAAATCGCTCGTAGACGCCGGCTACATGAAACAGAAGGCGGCGGACTGGCAGTTCCAGCGTTTTCTAAGTAAATGGGACGTCGTCTTCGACGGGGAGCACAGGGCCGTTTCGTCGCTCATCGGCAGTTTTATCATGAGCACCTACCGGGTCAACAGGGCCCCCATGTTCAACGAGCTCATACGCAGGGAGCTTTCGTCGAAGTTCGGCGAGGACGTCGTAAAAAAGGGCGGACTATCGGTGTACACGACAATCGACGCGGCCCGCCAGGACATCGCCCGGAGGGCATTGCAGGAGGGCGTTCTCTCACAGCGCGAATACCATATAAGGCGGGCCGAAAAAATGAGGGACCCCAAAAAGGCCGAGGCCGAACGGGCGAACGCGGGCAGCATAGAGGGGGCGCTGGTCTCGCTCGATCCGGCCACGGGCGAGGTCCTGGCGCACGTGGGGGGCTACAGTTTTTCCAGCCAGAACCAGATGGACCACGTAACGCAGATACGTCGTCAGCCTGGCTCCTCGTTCAAGCCGATCGTATACGCGGCCGCCATAGAGGCGCGCGATATCACCCCCTCGACCATCATTGTGGACGAAAAAACGATCTTCGGCCGGAACTACGCGCCACGAAATTACGACGGTAAATACCTCGGCCCTGTAACGGCCCGCGACGCACTCGCAAAATCCATCAATATCGTTGCCGTTAAGGTTATCGAAAAAACAGGTTACGGCCACCTGTTCCGCATTTTGAAACAGGGGCTCGATCTCTCCGAGGGCGAGCTCTCCGAGCGTTTCGGCAAGACTCCCTCCATGGCTCTCGGAACCTATGAGCTTTCGCCTCTGGAAAACTGCACGCTCCATGCCCTCCTAATAAACGGCGGGCGGTATATACGCCCTTACGGCGTGCGCTACGTAAAGGATTACAATGGGAACATTGTATGGAACAACGAGGAGGAGATCAATTCCGCCGTGATGGAAAGGCGGAACAGGATGGGGAATATCATTGACCCCGCGGCCTGCGCCGTTACCGTGTCCATGCTAAAGGGCGTCTTCGAGGAGGGGGGGACGGCGGCCCACGTGATGAAACTTAGGAAATTCGCCTTTCCCGTCTCGGGGAAAACCGGAACCAGCTCCAATTACAGCGACGCCTGGTTTGTTGGCTATACGTCCGACATGGTTACCGCGGTATGGGTGGGCAATAAAAAGGGGGCCATCTCACTCGGCGAGGGACGGGCCGGAGGCGTTCTGTCCGCCGGAATCTGGGGCGCGTATGCCGCGGGCGTTTACCGCGAGTTCCGGCCCGGGGACTTCGCCGTACCCGAGGACGGTGTAACACGGCAGACAATATGCCTGGACTCGGGGCTGGTGCCCCGCGAACCCGGCCTGTGCCCCAGGGTGGCCGTTGACCAACTTTTTATATCCGGCACCGAACCGGGGGAATACTGCAAGCTCCATACCAGATCCGCGGAAGAGGAAAGACAATGACCGGAGGAGGGAAGAGTCCCATGATTATTCGAGGCCTGTTTCGGCTTTGCATGCTGTTTATCGTGGCCCTTAATCTCTCGTTTCAGTGGCCCGTAGACAACGGGCGGATTACGTCGGTGTTCGGCGAGTCGCGCGTCGACCATTTCCACGACGGGGTGGATATGGTCTGCCCGGACGGCAGGATCTATCCCCTGGAGGAGGGCGAGCTCGTATACCTCTGGGACCGCTCGCTCTTTCCGCTCGATGCCTATCCAGGGGGCGGCAATTACCGGGTGTTGAAGCATGAGGGCGAACTGTACACCCTGTATCTGCACCTACAGGACGGGCCGGCATTCAAGGAGGCCTATGGCAGAAGGGACCAGCTTGGAGTAATAGGTAACACCGGGCGTTCGTACGGGGGACATCTTCATTTTTCCGCACTCAACCGCGCGGAGAGGATATCGCTGAATCCGCTTAAAATGCTTCCGCCTTTTCCGGACTCTGTCCCTCCGGTCGTGGGCGGGGTTTACGTGAGGATTGGAGACCGGTATTCGGCCATACGGAACGGGGCAACGGTCAGGCTGACCCGCCATTACCCTCTTTTGATAGAAATAACCGATTCAGCGGGCGGCAGGGAGAGGCTCGGCGTTCACACCCTCTCGGTTCAATTCAACGGCCGCGGGGTGAAGGAAATAAATTTCGCCACCCTGGAATACTCAAAAAATGGATTGACAATTACAGGAAATAAATTTCATGATCTATTCGATGAGAAGGGCTACTACCGGATAGGTGACATCTCCTACATCGATGGGGAAAATTCCCTTAAAATCGTCGCCGGCGACTTCGCCGGAAACGAAACCGTGCAAGAAATGTCGTTCAACGTAAGCCTCGATATCAGGCGGTAGCGGAAAAGCGCCCGTATACGGCTGTGGTTCGGGATCGCCGCGTGGAGGACGTTTGGTGGAAAACATCATCCCTTATCTCAGAAGGAAAAAGAACATAAAGCAATACGACATGGCCAGGGCCCTTAAGGTTTCCCCGTCGTATCTGTGCAAAATTGAGAAGGGCATACAGGAGCCTACGGACAAGTTCAAGCAGGCGTGCGCCCGCTTTCTGAATTCCCCGGTGTCTGTGGTCTTTCCGCAAAACGTCGATCGCGAGAAAATGAAGAATATCAACCGGGGCTTCAAGAACAAGCTGTGGAGCGTTCGAAAGGAAAAGCGCATAAAGCAGTACGAGCTCGCCCGGCAACTGCGCTGCTCCCCGTCGTACCTTTCCAAGGTCGAAAAGGGCCTTCAGGAGCCCACGCGCCAGTTTAAAACCATGTGCGCGAAGATTTTAAAGACCCGCGAATCGGAGCTCTTTTCATGACGCTCGCCCCGGGACCGGCTTTCCGACGCGCGGCGTTATTCCCGGTTGAACAGTTAGTCTCCGTATGCTGACAAACGTTTTTGTCCTTCTTGCATTGCTCTTCTTCTCCGCGTTCTTCTCCGGTTCGGAGGTCGCGCTGTTCTCCTTGAGTAAATCCGAACTGCTTCGCCTTTCCTCGTCCTCGCGCAAGCTCGAAAAAACGATCGCCGCGCTGATGGTCGAGCCCAGGAAGATACTGGTCACCATTCTCATAGGCAACCTGCTCGCCAATCTGCTGCTGCCGGCTTTTACCACGAGGATTCTTCTGGAGGTCTTTCCCCGTTACGGACATTTTATGGCCATTGCAATTGTAACGCCATTGATCATAATCCTCTGCGACATCACCCCGAAAACCATAACACGCAGCGACCCCGAGGGCTTTTCGAGGAGGGTGGCAAGGCTTCTACAGGTGTTTCACCGCCTGTTCATGCCGTTTCGGGAGGCGCTTCTCGCCGTGAATAACGCGATTATAGCGCTCTTCGGCCTGGACCAGCGGAAAGAGGACGTCATCACCGAGGACGAGCTCGATATGGCGGTAAAAATGGGCGAAAAGGACGGCATTATCGGAAAGGAGGAGGGGGCTTTTATAAAAAATGTCCTGCGGTTTTCCAAGAAGGAGGCGCAGAACATAATGATCCCCCGCAACCAGGCGGTCTTTATTCCGTACGGTTCGAGCATAGAGGATGCCGCGTCCGTATTCAGGACGAGGGGGCTGGTACGGGCGCTCGTCTACCGCAAGGATTTTGACGATGTCGTCGGCGTACTCGATTCCAGGAGGCTCGTTCCGTATCTGTACGGATATAAAAAGGCGCGAAACATTAACAGGCTCCTGTTTTCCATCTATCATTATCCGGCCACAAAGGAGCTCGGCGATCTACTTGTCGATTTCCTGGCGAACAAACTGCAGATAGCTGTGGTGATCGACGAGTACGGCGGGACGGCCGGCGTGGTGACGCTGTCTGGGATTCTCTCCGAGCTTCTGGGCGTGGATTTCGCCATGTTTCAGGAGGGCTACAAGCCTGCGATCAGGAAGACCGGGGGTAATTCATCGATTATTTCCGGGGAGATGCAGATCGACGACTTCAATTTAACTTTCAACGAAAACCTCGCGAGCAAGGAATCCGAAACGATCGGCGGATACATCATCGAGCGTCTCGGATATTTCCCGGCGAAGGACGAGTTCATCGAAACCGGAAAGTACGTCCTGCGCGTGCGCAGGGTCGAAAAGAAGCGCATCCACAGTATCGAGGTCCTTACCGGAGGCGGGCGATGATCCTGGCCGGATACATCGCCTATCAGGCTGCCATACTCGTTTTCATGGCCCTTACATTCGCGTTTTCGGCGATGGAGACGGCCATAATCTCGTCCGATCCGATTCGGCTACGCTCCCTTTCGGAGAAGGGCAGCGGGGGCGCCACGCGGGCGCTTTCGATCCTCGACGGTGTCGAGGATTCCATGGGCATGCTTCAAATCGTCATCAACATCATCGAAATTTCCGCCTCCGCCTTTCTCGCCTATATAGCGACCAGGGCGTTCATGCTCGACGAAAGCGCGCTCTTCCTGGTTACCATCGCCCAGACCGTCATCTTCCTTACATTCTGCGAGATACTCCCCAAGGTCATATCGCGCGCGAACCCCGAGCGATTTCTCATGCTGTTCTCCTGGCCCATAGCGGCGCTTACCTTCATTTTCCGGCCGATAACACGCTTTTCGCTGTATCTCTCGGCGCGAATAAAATCGCTCCTTAACCTCGAGAGCGGCAGATACTCGTTTGTAAGCTCCCGCGACGATATCGGCCTTCTCTTCAAACTGGGTATGGCGCATGGAGTGATAGACGCCGATCATCACGATTACATCACCGAAATCCTATCCTTCAACAGGGTGACGGCATACGAGGTGATGACGCCGCTTATCGATGTAGTTTCCATCCCGAGGAAAAAAGGCATACGCCAGGTTGTCCGCCTTATCGGAGAGACGAGGTTCTCGCGGATACCGGTGTACGAGGACAGGGTGGACAATATAGTGGGATACATTTACTACCGCGACCTGCTTATGGATGCCGGGGTTCGGTCCATCGACCAGGTGCTCAAGGAACCGCACTTCGTTCCATCGACAAAGAAGATACACGAGCTCTTTCATGACATGAGGGAGACGGGTCTTACCATGGTCTTCGTGGTCAACGAGTTCGGCGCGGTCGAGGGACTGGTGACGCGCGAGGACATAGCCGAGGAGATCGTCGGAGAGATACAGACGCGGGATCATCCGGCGGAGCAGCTTATTAGCGTGGCCGGGAGGAACAGATACCTGCTGAGCGGCAATCTGGATATAGATTTTTTCCGGAGGCGATTCGCGATACCGGTCGAAAAAAAGGGGTTCGAGACGCTCGCCGGGTTCGTAACGGCGGAGATGGGCAGGATACCCAGGAAGGGCGAGCGGCTGGTTTTCGGCCGCCACACCCTCATCGTCGAGGAGGCGACCGACAGATCGGTCGAAAAGCTGGTCCTGCTCACGCCTGACCGCGGAGGCCGCAGGCGGGAACGGGACGGGGGTTGAGCCGGTTCAGACCGAAAGCATGGGGCCGAGGTCCGGCAGTCCGCCGAGCACATGGACGTGCAGGTGCCAGATAACCTGGCCGCCGGCCTTGCCGTTATTGATGATCACCCTGTAGCCGTCGGCTTCGAGTCCGGTGGAACGCGCGATTTCCTTTACAGCGAGGAAAAGGTCGGCCATTATGGGGGCGTTCGAATGGTCGAGTTCGTCTATATTTCGGATATGCGTTTTATGGACCACAAGAACATGCACGGGGGCGCAGGGGTTTATATCCTCGAATGCGTAAACGCGCTCGTTTTCGTAGATCTTTTTGGAGGGCACCTCGCCCTTTATTATATTGCAGAACAGGCATCCCATCGAGCGGCCTCCTGTTTCAAATGGTGATGGAAATTAGCATCGCGGGCGGGCACGGTCAAGCATTATTATGACGCGGAGACGGCCTTCAATAATGAGAAGAATCGACGATATCGGACTGATCCTGTATCCGGAAACGGAAAGCGAAAACCCGCTTGTCCGCCGGTTTCTGTCTCTGCCGGGGAAACGCCATTCACATTATGCCTCGGAGGAGGGTCTCTCCGGCCTTATCGACGAGGCCCGGGGCGGGGGGCTCGCCTCCAAGCAGGTGCTGATCCTCAAGGAGTTCAGGGGGCGTTTCTTCCAGCTTTGCCCCGGATCTCCCAACATGATCTGCTGCCGCTATCTTCTGCTCAATACCGGGTTCAACTGCCTGTACGACTGCGTCTACTGCTATCTGAATTCGTACCTCAACTCCTTCGGCATTGTCCAGTTTACAAATGTGTTCAGGGTGCTGGATGAGATAAGCCGCTTCCATGCCGCGAGCGACCATAACCGGGTTTACCGCGTGGGGACCGGCGAATTTACCGACTCGCTCATGATGGATGAGATTGTGGGTCTTGGCCCGGCCATAATCGAACATACCTCCGGGATGGCCAACATTATGTTGGAGCTAAAGACCAAATCCGACAATATCGGCCATCTGCTCGAAATCGCCCGCAGGGGAAACACGGTGCTGGCCTGGAGCCTCAACACGCCGGGCAATATCGAGCGCTATGAGAAGGATTCGGCCCCCCTGGAGGCCCGCCTTGGCGCGGCGTCGAGGGCCGCCGGGGCCGGGTACTTCGTGGCCTTCCATTTCGATCCGGTCATTCCATACCCCGGGTGGGAGGACGAGTATGTTTCGCTCGTAGACGCGCTGTATGATGCCGTTCCTGCGGAGAGGATCGTCTGGATATCGATGGGGGGGTTTAGGTACGCGCCCGGGTTTCGGGACGCGGTACGGACAAGGTTTCCCGGGGAGGACCTAACGCTTGCGGAGATGTTTCCCGGCAGGGACGGCAAACTCCGTTATTTCAGGCCTGAACGGCGGCGCATCTATACCCTGCTGTCGGACCGGATCCGATCGAAGGAAGGCCGGCCGTTCGTCTATCTGTGCATGGAGGATTCCGATATGTGGAGGGACGTCTTCGGCGATTCGTACTCATCGTCGATGGAACTGGAGCTTTGCTTGAGCGATTATCTCAGGCGCAATTTTCTGCATGGCCCGCGTTGATGCGCCCCCGGACCCATCGAAATATGCCCGGCCTCCACCATAAAAGAATTGACCTCGGAGGGAAATGGTATATAGCTTTATCGGGCCAGCCCATATTTTAAACGATGCGGCCGATAGTTGACCGGCGCCAACTGGAGAGTTTGCTTTGGAAGAACGTGAATACAGGGAGGCGCAGCGCGAACTCAACGAGCTCGCCGTCAAGACGGACGAATTGTACGCCTCGGTCAATGTCGCCGCGCTCAAGGAAAGGCTGAAGGAACTGGAACAAAAGGCCTGTTCGGAGGATATCTGGAAGGACATGGAACAAGGCGCGGCCGTAAACCAGGAGATCAGCCGGCTTAAAAAAAAGATCGAGCCATGGGACAAATTGAAGTCTTCAATAGCGGAGGCGCGCGATCTGATGGCCATGGCCCTTGGCGAATCCGACAGGGACGTGCTCGATGAGGTCGTGACGAACATTCCGCGGCTTTCGAGTCGTTTCGACGAGCTCGAAACGCTCGAGCTTCTCTCCGGGGAGGACGACCAGAAGAACGCGTTTATCACTATACATCCCGGGGCCGGGGGCACGGAATCCCAGGACTGGGCGAGCATGCTGTTCCGTATGTACGTGCGCTGGGCCGAGAACAACGACTACGAATTGGAGGTCATCGATTACACGCCGGGCGAGGAGGCCGGAATAAAGAGCGGGACAGCCCTGGTAAAGGGCGATTACGCCTACGGTTTGCTGAAATGCGAGAGGGGCATTCACCGGCTGGTGAGGATTTCACCATTCGACTCCAACAGGCGCAGGCATACCTCGTTCGCCTCGATGGAGGTCGTGCCGGAGCTTGCCGAGGATATCGACTTGGGGATCGCCGATTCGGAATTGCGAATAGACACCTATCGGGCGTCGGGAGCAGGCG
Organism: Spirochaetes bacterium ADurb.BinA120; assembly: GCA_002069125.1. Classification (GTDB taxonomy): domain Bacteria; phylum Spirochaetota; class UBA4802; order UBA4802; family UBA5368; genus MVZN01. The sequence goes on along the minus strand of MVZN01000016.1, from coordinate 41,550 downwards.
GGCAGCACGTCAACCGGACCGACTCCGCGGTGCGCATAACGCACCTGCCCACGGGAATCGTCGTGCAGTGCCAGAACGAGAGGTCCCAGCACAAGAACAAGGCCTCGGCAATGAAGGTCCTTCGCTCAAAGCTCTATGAGCTAAGGCGTAAGGAGATGGAGGAGAAGAAGCTTGAAAAGATAGGCGAGAAAAAGGACATATCCTGGGGAAACCAGATCCGCTCATATGTTTTCCAGCCCTACACCCTGGTAAAGGACCATCGCACCGGAGAGGAGATGGGCAGCATAGAGAATGTTATGGAGGGCGATATCAACGCTTTTATATATCGCTATCTGAAAACGATCAGAAGAAATGTGTAGATGAAGGTATCGGTCGAACAGTTAAAGGTGCTATGGAGGAAGTACAACCCGGATTTCCTTCGCTGCGCCTATTTTTCGGCTTTCACCCTTAACAGGCGCACCTTCCACGCGGATGATGAGATACAGCCGGGGGATCTGGAATTTTTCGACAAGAACGGCCTCGAAACCGTGGAGATCAATTATTCGGAAAGCTTCTACAACCTCCTTGCGACGGAATTCCCCCTGGATTTCAGAAGGCCGTATGGGTGCATGGATTTTTTAAATGTCGACCGGCACCTCGATATACTCAACAACATCAACAAACAGAGCAGGCGGAAGCGCTTTTTTTACATCGTGGGCGACGTTTATTCGACCGACCAGGTTTCCGGCAGGCGCACGATCCTTTTCGGGCATAATGACATGCTGGATTACCGTATCTGGAACGAAAAGAAGCGGCAGATCGGGAAGGAGCAGATGTTCAATTACCGGGGATCTGAAAACGGCATCATCATTTTCGTAAATATGAAACCGGACGCGGAGACAAGCTATGTCGAGAGATTCAAAAAGAATACCGATCTCGTAACCTCCATAGTGACCAGAAAAAAAGACAGCAGGGTGGAGATATCCCCCGATTTCATTCCGTCCGAGGATACGATCTCAGTAAACGATCCCGACAACCTCCTGGACGTTTATATTAAGTCAAACGCGAGACTCATAATTATAGGAGAGACGATAACCGAGCAGTATAAAAGATCGTTGCTTCAGGTCAAGCAGTATGATAAGTTTGTCCGCATGATGGTGGTTCCCCACATCGATCCCGGGGAGATCGACCATTTTCTTTTGCAGGTAAAGCTGGTATATAATTCCAACCGCTGGTCGATATAAACTTTAAAGGGGGAGGCCCTGAAAAAAAATCCCAAGAAGTCCATACTAAAGTATTTTCAGCCCATCGATATAAAGGACGTACTTCAAAGCGACATCAGCTCGATGGACATCGATGGAAGCTTTGGCTACTTCGCGCGCATGCCGCGGAAGGACCCACTTTTTCTCAATATGTATAATGAGGCGAAGCTCCTCGAAATAATGAAAAGGGTGGGCCTGATAAGCCACCTTAAAACCCGCGGCTTCCACGACCCCATAATAGACATCGACCAGGACGATACCCTAATTCATTATCTCAGGCTCTACAACGGAGAGAAGGCCCCCGAAAATCTGCTTATTGACCTCAGGCTCTCAGATTCGCGCTTCGCGCCGGACAAAAGTTTTTTCGACGAAGGCCAGAACCTGGTCACACTGGACATGATAGTCATAGAATGGTTGTCGATCCAGAACCCTAAGGCGGCGTTCAGCGCGGATAGGCCCCAGTTGCCCGGCCAGACGAAGCCGGGGCTCGGATGCCTGCGCTATCTGATGAAAATGATGTACCTGGTGGCCGAGGGGGTGATTAAGGACGGCTTTATGGACGTGCCGGACCACATGCACGGCGCCGTGATGTATTCAAGGAACTTCAAGTTCTTCAATCCTGCGCACGAGGGGGTCCTGCGCGCAATCCTGCGTGACGCAAAGGGGCATTCCCTCGGAGATATATCATGGGGAATGATAACGGGCTCCATCATCGACACCGGGACCGGCCAGCCGCAGGTTTACGATCCCTCCGAGCAGATATTTCCGGTGTCCAGGCGCCTGAAGAAGTATTTCGCGTCGAAGCGGTATGCAAAAAAGTTCAACGAAGTGTATAAAAAAAAGAAATACCTGTTCGAGTATGACAGGATGTTAAGGATGCGCGAAGAGATAATGAGAACCAAAAAACCGGAGGACCTTTAAAACCGGGACTATTAGGGCTGGGACACCGGCTTCACTTTTCGAAGCCGGGAGAGCGCTTCGGCGTCGGCCAGTATGCTTGACGACAGACCCTCCATGCCTTTGACCAGTTCGTCGTTTACTTCAACAAGGTTAGCGATTTCGTCTCCGATGCGGGCCCGTATGCGCAGCAGCTCGGACGCTCCCGTGTGTCCGGGTGCGCGTAGCAGCTTTTCGACCCCGATACGATCGGTCCCGGCAATGGCGGCCATGCGGTCCATCGCCGCGCCGATGTCGAAATCGAGGGTGTCGATGAGTTCAATCAGGGGACTGTCCTCGGAAACGGCCAGCGAGAGGCGTTCCGTATCCCCGGTTTTAAGGTAATAGAGTTTATCCGCAATGGAACGGGCGAGCCTCTCTACAAGCGTTAGCTTCCGCCCGTGTAAATCGAGGAGGGAATGGAGGAGTTCTTCGAGGTCAGCCCTCAATGCTGAAACTGCCCTTGTTGTGGAGGCCCGACTGGGCGTCAGTCCGGGCCTCTTTGGCCGAAATTTTGTCCCAGGCCGCGCGCAATTCCTGTAGATGAACAAGCACTTCTTTGACTAGCCCGGCGTCCTTTTGTACATTGGCCTCGAGCAGCCTTTTCTTGAAATACAGATACAGGCTCATGAGGCTCCTGGAAATCTCCCCGCCCTCTCCTACGTTGAGCGAAAGGAGCAGTTCGGTGATGATATCCTGCGCCTTGATTATGTTGGTATTCACGATATCATAGGTGCGAGGTTCCATATTTTCGATGGCGATATTAAGAAACTTGATGGCCCCGTCATAGAGCATGACGATCAGCTTTCCCTGATTGGCGGTGTTGATTTCGGTGCGCTTGTATTGATCGTACGGATTCTTCTGAGGCAAGGCCATGTATCCTCCCGATTGATGATCACGGCTTTACGATACATATAATTATCGGCTAATAGCTGCCGTGAATACACCACTTTATTGGGCTGCCCGCATCTTCTGGCGGATCTCCTCATATTTTTCCATGGTCTTCTCCACTATCTCCGCCGGTAGCGGCGGAGGCGGGGAATTTTTATCCCATGTCGTGCCTTCAAGATAATCACGAATGATCTGCTTGTCAAAGCTAACTGGCGAGATTCCCGTCCGATATTCCTCCGCGTCCCAGAAACGGGAGCTGTCGGGAGTAAGGACCTCGTCGATCAGGACGATCTCGTTTCCGATGAACCCGAATTCGAACTTGGTATCCGCCAGGATTATGCCCGATCTTCTGAGTTTTTCGCGGGAGTACTCGTAGATCTGCAGCGTAAGCTCGCCCAGCCTGTCCGCAACGTCGATACCGAGTTTTTTTCGCATCGTCTCGATCGATATGTTGATATCGTGTCCGGATTTTGACTTCGTGGCCGGCGTAAAAAGAGGGGCGGGAAGCTCCTGGGCGAGCTCGAGGCCGGCTGGAAGCCGTATGCCGCAGACTTCACCTGTCGCCATGTAGTCCTTCCAGCCGCTGCCGATAAGATATCCGCGCGCGATACATTCGAAATCGATCCTCTGGGCCCTCCGGACAAGAACGGACCGGTCGGCGACCTGGTCTGGATGGTCGCGGAACGGGGCTGGAAAGTTCTGGTAATCGGTCTCGACTATATGGTTTTTTATGAACTTGATCCTGGAGAACCAGAGGTTAGAGATGCCGTTCAGTATCTTGCCCTTGCCGGGTATGCCATTCGGAAAAACGTAGTCGAAGGCGGAGATACGGTCTGTGGAGATGATCAAGAGGTGCTCCCTGTCGACGCCGTAAACGTCGCGAACCTTTCCGCTGAAAAGCTTCCTGACTCCGGGAATTTTTGTCGTGACGAGAGCGCCCATTAAAGGCTCCTTGAGGGTGGATTAGCGAAGCTTTTTAAGCAGCAGGTCGTTTACGATCCGCGGATTGGCCTTTCCCTTCGACTCCTTCATGGCCTGCCCCATTAGAAATTTAAGGGCCCGCTCCTTGCCGCTTTTATAATCCGCGACCGACTCGGGGTTTTCGGCGATCACTCGGTCAATGATCGATTCGATGGCTCCCATATCGGTAAGCTGGACGAGGCCCCTTTCCCTCACGATGTCGGAAGGGTCTGCGCCGGTTCGAACCATCTCATCGAACACCGTCTTGGCGATCTTTCCGCTGATGGTATCGTCGTCGATGAGGGCGAGCAGCGCGGTGAGCATCTCCGGTTTGACCGTAAACGAGCCGACGTTCTCCGGATTGTCCACCCGTGCGAGAAGCTCGCTCTGTATCCAGTTGGAGGCCTTTTTTGGCGCGGCGCCGTGTTTTACAACCGACTCGAAATAGTCGGCCAGCGGGCGCGCCGATGTGAGGACACCGGCGTCGTAGGCGGAGAGCCCGTACTCGGCAATAAACCGTTCCCGTCGAGGACCGGGAAGCTCCGGTATGGACTCGCGAATTTTCGTTACGTACTCGGCTCCAGGCTTGATGGGGGGAAGATCGGGGTCTGGGAAATAGCGATAATCGTGCGCCTCCTCCTTGGAGCGCATGCTGAAGCTCATGCCTCGATCGGCGTCCCAGAGACGGGTCTCCTGCACTATGGAGCCGCCATCCTCCAAAATTCCGGCCTGCCGCCGGATCTCGAATTCTATTGCCGTCTTGACCGCCTTGAACGAGTTGAGATTTTTAACCTCCACCTTTTCGCCGAGCTTGGACGCGCCCTTTTCCCGGAGCGATATGTTAACGTCGCACCGGAGGCTTCCTTCCTCCATATTGCAATCGGAGACGTCGAGGTATTTCATTATTGTCCGGAGGTTCTGGAGGTATTCATAGGCCTCTTCGGCCGATCGCATGTCGGGCTCCGATACAATCTCCGCGAGAGGCATCCCCGATCGGTTGAAGTCCAGATATGAAAGCCTGTTGCCGGGCTCGTCAGAGTGTATGGATTTCCCGGCGTCCTCCTCCAGGTGGAGCCGGTTTATGCCGATTCTTTTGGTCCCGGCGCCCGTGGTCACCTCGATATAGCCACCCGAACAGATGGGCCTGTCGAATTGGGATATCTGATAGGCTTTTGGAAGGTCCGGATAAAAATAGTTCTTCCGGTCGAATTTGCTGTATTCGGAAACGGTCGCGTTAAGCGCCAGGCCGGCCATAATCGCCTTGCGAAGGACCTCCTCGTTGAGGACCGGCAAAGTTCCGGGAAAGCCGAGGCAGATAGGGCAGGTCTGGGAGTTGGGCTCGGCCTTGAAGGCGGTGGGACATCCGCAGAAGATCTTGCTTCGGGTGTTCAATTGAACGTGAACTTCCAGACCGATTACCGGTTCGAATTCCATGGCTTCCTCGTGATTGGCGCAATAATCAGAAAAAGATCGGCATGCGGGCGCCCGGTCGCACAAACGGGATGGCGCTTCTCAGTAATTTGTTTTTCCTACGGTACAAGGGTTTATTTGTCAAGAAAAATGGCCCGGTCGAAAGGGCTCCATCCCCTTTTTCCCAAAATTTGCTTGCCAATACCCGGCCCGGCCGGATTGTTAAAATGGAGATGATGGATAAATCTGCGGTCCCATGATCGAAACCATGATAAATATGGCAGGCGCGTTTCGGAGGCATGCCGCTGGCCCCAAATTCCGCCCGGCGGCGGCGATGCTGGCGTGCTCTTTAGTAACCGGCGCTGTGGGATTTGGGACGGGCGCCGCGATAGGGAGTGTTTTAATCGGCGATTTCATTAAGGGGGGCGGAAGGATCGTTCCGTTATTGTACCGCCCGTCGTTCCAGCATATCGACGCGGCGGCCATGCTCGGAAGCGCGGATGATCTTAAACGCCTTTCGGGTTATTACGCCCTTCTGGAGACCGGCAGCGTCGATGTCGGTTTTCTCGTCGAGCGCTACGGAATGGAGAGTTCGATTGTAACGAGGAGAACGATCGTATGGATCCTCGGGTTTGCCCGGGACAGGCGGGCCGCCTTCGATGCCTGCGCCGGATTGTACCGGGAAGCCCCGGCTTCCGTGCGAGCGGAGCTGCTCTGCACCCTCAAGCGACTCGACGGAAAACGATATCTGGATTTCATAAAGGATCACGACATCGCGACGAAAACCGTAATGGGGGAGTGATAGGATGGGGTCAATTATACTTGACTTTTCGGCGCCATGGCGCGTCAGATAAGGCGAAAGCATACCGGAGTGGGCCGGCCATGGAGCGGAACAGTTACATAGAATCGTTGTGTAAAGACGCCAGAAACGCATCGCGCTTCGTGGCGCGGCTGTCATCAAATGAACGAAACGCGGCGCTACGCGCGATGGCTCGCCGCTTGCGGGCCGAAAGCGATTATATCCTGGCGGAAAACGCCAGGGACGTCGCCGTGGCCAAAAACTCGGGACAGACCGGCGCCTTTATAGACAGGCTGCTGCTCGACAAAGACCGAATCGGGGCGATGGCCCGATCCATAGAGGATATCGCGCTATTCGAGGACCCCATTGGAAGGATCGAGAACATGCGGACCATGCCGTCTGGGATCCGTGTAGGCCAGATGCGCGTGCCCCTGGGGGTTGTCTGCGTTATTTTCGAATCCCGTCCCAATGTTATGACCGATATCGCCGCGCTGTGCCTCAAATCGGGCAACGCTTGCGTGCTAAGAGGCGGGAAGGAGTCCATCAATTCGAACATCGCGCTCCAGAGGGTCATATCCGCCTCACTGGAAGAGGTTGGTGTTCCGCACGCGGCCGTTACCCTTGTGGAAAAAACGGACCGTGCGCTGGTCCCGGTGCTTTTAAAGATGAATTCCTATATCGACATCGTCATCCCGAGGGGCGGCGAATCGCTCATCCAGGCCGTTGTGAAGGACTCTACAATTCCAGTTATAAAGCACGATAAAGGCGTGTGCCATGCGTTTGTCGATCGGAGCGCCGATCCCGACATGGCGGTAAATATCTGCCTTAACGCAAAGGTGCAACGGCCCGGCGTGTGCAACGCCATCGAGACCCTGCTTGTCCACAGGGAGTATCCACATGCGCGCGGACTTCTGCTCGCGCTCTCTGAGAAGGGAGTGGAACTCAGGGGGTGCCCCGAGACGGTCGCCATCCTGCCGGAAACGGTCATCGCCGCCAACGAAGACGACTGGTACGCCGAATACCTCGATCTCATCCTGGCGGTGAGGATCGTGGGGGGGATCGATGAGGCCATGGAGCATATACAGCGGTACGGTTCCGGGCATTCGGAGGCGATAATCACCGGCGACTACGCCATGGCCGAGCGTTTTCTGGCCGAGGTGGATTCGGCGGCTGTTATGGTAAACGCTTCACCGCGTTTCCACGATGGCGGCGAATTCGGCCTTGGCGCGGAGGTGGGCATTTCGACGCAGAAGCTCCACGCCCGCGGCACCATGGGCATTGGCGGACTCACATGCCTCAAATACGTCGTATACGGCAGCGGTCAGGTCCGGTCTTGAGGCTCGGTGTACTGGGCGGAACCTTCAATCCGGTGCACCTCGGGCACCTTGTCAATGCCGCTGTCGCGCTGGACGATCTGAGGCTGGATCTGGTGCTTTTCGTTCCCGCAAAGGCCCCGGTGCACAAGGCCCCTGACAATGTCGTTACGCCGGATGACCGCTACGAGATGCTCGTCCGCGCTACAGCCGGCAATGCCCGTTTCGAGGTCTCCCGCATGGAACTGGACAGGGAGGACCCCTCGTACAGCATCATAACGGTGCGCGACCTCGCCCTGGATTATCCCGGTGCGGAGATATTCCTCCTTATCGGGGCCGATTCGTTCAACGAGCTGCATACCTGGAGGGAATACCGCGAACTGCTATCGCTTTCGACCCTTGCGGTGTTGGCGCGCCCGGGGAGCGTTCCCGGGAATTCCGCGCTCGAAGAAGCCGGCGCGAGTTACGTGTTGATTCAAAATCCAATTATTGAAATCAGTTCAACGGACATCCGTAATAGGATAAGGGCCGGAAGGTCCATCAGGTATATGGTAACCGACGGGGTTGCTGAATACATCAGGGAGAGGGGATTATACGAGGATTGAACAGGCAACTTGTAAAATACGGAATCTGGGCGGGCGCGGCGGCACTGGCGCTGCTTGGCATCATCTATTTCTATCGCATATCGACGCGAAACGCGATAGAGGCCCTGGCCCAGAACAAGAAGATGATAAACATACTCATTGCGGGAAGCAATGTCTATCGGGACAACAAGCACAGGTTTTTTGCGGTGCTAAGCATAAATCCGGAGAACAGCCGGATAGGCATTACGTTCCTTCCGCCAAATCTGAAAATATTCTTAGATTCAGGGAAAAAGCGCTCCGCAAGGATAGAGGACATCGACTTCGACGGTTTCGGCAGGATCAGCCAGTCGCTGGCGCGCGACCTGAAGATACATATTCCTTTTTTTGTCGAGATGTACGCGAGAGACGTACAGCGCACGGTTGACCTCATCGAGGGGGTCGACCTCTTCCTGCTAGACCAGTGGAAAGGGCAGGGAAACCACCGCCCCGGGGTCAACTATATGGATGGCGGAAGGATCGTCGATTACATCAACTCGGCCGAAGACAACTCCATATACCGGAAATACGACCGGATACAGGACGTTCTGCTGACGCTGCATTCCGACAGAAAAAGGTATAAACGCTTTTTAAACGGCCAGTTCATATCCGAGGCAATCAAGAATATCCGGACGAACCTTCTCGACCAGGAGATCCTTTCGCTGCTCGGGTATTTTTTTGATGATTCGGGGATAATTAGCACTCTCGTGCCGGGCGGGCTTGACGAAAAGGGCGATTACGTGATCGACGATATCTCGTACAAATTATATGAAAACGAATTTCTCAGATCAATGGTGCTCGACGAGAAAAACGACCAGTCCGTAAAGGTCAAGATACTCAATGGTACGAACGTGCCTGGACTCGCCAAGAAGATGAGGAACATCCTGATGCGCGAGGGGCTTACGGTCGTGGAATTCGGCACATCTCCGTATCCATTTTTTGACCGGACAATCATCATCAACCAGCGCGCGGACACGGATTACGCAATGCGGGTAGCGGAGATCCTGGGCGTGGACCGGGTATATCATATAATTGACAGCACGCAGCTCAACAGCGCTCTCATTATCATCGGGAAGGACTACGTAAAGTGAAGGCAGGGGAAACCATCACCGACGACGCCGTTATTGGGATTGCAAGGGCCTCTGCGCGCCTTCTCGACGAAAAGAAGGCCCAGGACGTCCTACTTATCGATCTTTCCGGTATCAACAGCTACCTGGATTATTTCGTGATAGCGACCGCGAATTCCCTCATCCACGGAAGGTCGCTCGCACGGGAGGTCCAACGGTTTTTCCGGACCGAGGGGGTGCCCGAACGCTCCAGGGCCCAGCTCGATTCGCCGTGGATAGCGCTCGATTATCACGAAATAGTGGTTCATATTTTCACGCGCGAGATGAGGGAATACTATCAGCTTGAGAGACTGTGGGCCGACGCGCGGTCAATCGAATTCCGGTAACGATGTGAAGAGTGAAGATGCTACGCGCATTATAGAGGGGCTTGTAAGGAACCTCAGCCACGAGCTAAAGAATCCTCTAACCACCATAAAGGGATATGCCCAGCTTTTGGGGCTCAAATCCGGCGATCCCGGATCGGTTGAAAAATCCCAAAGGATGATACAGGAACAGGCGGACAGAATAGATGGAATACTGCGGGACCTATATGCCGCCTTTATACCCAGAAAGTTTGAGAGCCTTAAATTTGACGCGGCGGAAACGCTGAGGGAGGCAATCTCATCCCTGCCAGAGGGAGTCCGCGCGGATGCGGGACCGATACCCGAAGCCCACCCGGCCATTGGCGACAGGGCGGCGCTTTTGGAGGTCTTTGGCCTTATCGTTTCGGGTTTCGACTGGACCGGCCTCTCGGGCGCGCGGTGCACGATCTCCATGCCGGAATCGGACGGCCGGGCCCTTATCGACATCCGCTTCGAGGGAGTGGACATTCCCGAGCTTTCAATGGAGGATTTTTATTTACCCTTCGCGCTTAAAAAGTACTATCTGAAAGGGACGGAGGTGTACCGGGCGTATTTTATCGCCAGGGCCGGCGGTTGGGACATAACGACGTTGGATGCCGGGGCGGGAGGGCGAAGGGGACTTGGGATATGGGTCTGATGGAAAGCAATTTCCGAATACTTGTCGCCGATGATGAAAAGGGTATACGCGACCTTCTTTCGGATCTTCTTAAGGATTATTTCGACGTGGACACGGTCGATCGGGGGGATACTGTGCTCGATCGCCTTAAAAAGGTCGGGCACGAGATACTGATCCTCGATCTGCGCCTACCCGGAATGAGCGGCCTCGATGTGTTGAAGCGGATATTCGAGGACAAAATCAAGGTCGCCGTAGTCGTAATTACAGCCTCCAACGATGTCGAGACAGCCATCACCTCGATGAAACTTGGAGCATACGACTACCTGGTCAAGCCGTTCGACACCGACAAGCTGATGGTCGTTCTTAAAAATATAGTCGAGAAACTGGAGCTGGAGAGCGAGCTTAGCCGGCTTCGGGAGCAGCTTGGCGAAGGGTTCCGATTCAGGAACATAATAGGCAAATCGCCCGGCATGCAGAAGATATTCAGCACCCTCGAGAAGGTGATCGACACGGACAGCACGGTCCTGATTATAGGCGAGAGCGGCACCGGGAAGGAGATCATCGCCAAGGCCGTCCATTACAACAGCAACCGCAAGCAGTATCCGTTCCGGTCAATAGATTGCAGCACCATTCCGCGTGACCTCATTGGAAGCGAGCTATTCGGACACGAGAAGGGCGCCTTCACCGGGGCCATATCAAGAAAAATAGGGAAGTTCGAGATAGCGAGCCGAGGCACCCTGTTTCTGGACGAGATAGGCAATCTTTCGATCGATCTGCAGGCAAAACTCCTGAGAGTGCTCCAGGAAAAGGAGTTCGAACGAATAGGAGGAAATGAGCTTATAAAGGTAAACACGCGCATCGTCACCGCGAGCAACCGCGACTTGCGGGAGATGGTAAGGGAGAACAGCTTCCGCGAGGACCTCTATTACAGGCTTAACGTAGTGCCCGTGTACCTCCCGCCGCTTAAGGACCGCCACGAGGATATTCCCCTTTTCATAGACCACTTTCTCGACAAATACAACGGCGAATTCGGACGGGAGGTCAATCTGGACCTAAAGGCGCGGCTGTATCTAAGTAACTATTCGTGGCCGGGGAATGTGCGTCAGCTCGAAAACGTAATAAAAAGGCTCATCCTGCTTTCCACTCAGAGGGTGGTCTCCCTGGAGGACGTGACGAGCGTACTTGAATTCGAGGAGATCGGAATGGCCGCCAGGAGGGCGGAGACCGCAGGGCCGCCACCCGCGCCAAGCGGTTCCCTGATAAGCGAAGGCGTAAAGACGATCGAGGAGATGGAAAGGGAGCACCTCGAGAAAACCCTGAAGCACTTCAACTATAACATTTCAATCACGGCAAGGGCGCTCGATATCTCGCGAAAGACCATGCACAACAAGCTAAAAAAATACAATATCGTCATCAGAAGGACGGCGGCAATGGAGGAAAACGCCGGTGCGGCGGTGGAGGGGGCCGGCCACCAACCGGACCATCGACCGCAACAGGCTGGCCGTCATTCCACTTAATCGCCCGGATGATAACGCCGGTACGCGGGATTAAAGGCTATTCTCGAGCTCCCTGATGCCTTCGACGAGGAGCTTGTACTCGCGCGAATCCTTCTTGAAATTGCCCAAATAGCCCTTGAAATACTTGAGCTGCTCCTGCTTCCAGTTACGCAGATCGCCTTCGGTGTGAATCATATTTCCTCCTTCCGGTATACTCAGAGTGAGTTACGGTCCTTTTTATCAATTCGGCATGTTCATGGAATATTCTTAGACTTTTTCAGCCTTTTTTGGCGGGGAAGAGGGGGAAAAGAAAAGCCGCCCCGAGGGGCGGCTTTTCTTCAGTCTTGTACGGAAATCTTACATCTTTTCGATGATCATCGCGGCGCCCATTCCGCCGCCGATACACATCGACTCGAGACCGAACTTCTTGTTATAGCGGTGCATGTTGGCGACCAGTGTAGCCATCAGCTTCGCGCCGGTGCATCCCAGCGGGTGGCCGAGCGCGCACGCCCCGCCATGGACGTTGATGATGTCCATGCGCTCGGTGAGGCCGAGCTCGCGGATGCAATGCAGCGACTGCGAGGCGAAGGCCTCGTTGAGCTCGATTATATCCATCTGGTCGAGCTTCATGCCGGTCTGTTTGAGGACCTTGGGAATGGCGTACTTGGGACCAACGCCCATCTCGTCGGGCTCGCACCCGGCGACCGCGTAACCGACTATGCGGGCAAGCGGCTTCAGGTTGTACTTCTTGCATGCGTCTTCGCTGGCCACGATCGTCGCCGCGGCGCCGTCGGTGGTCTGCGAGGAGTTGCCGGCCGTAACAGAGCCCATTGCCTTGAAGGCGGGCCGCAGTTTGGCAAGGCCCTCAAGGGTCGTGTCCGCACGGACGCCGTCGTCAAAGTCCTGGACGAAGGTTTCCTTCTTGTAGGTTCCGTCGGCCTGCTGAACGAAGCGGGTGCCGGTGGTTGGATGGATCTCGGTGAAGAGCTTCTCCTTCTGCGCCTTGGCGGCCTTCATCTGGGACTCGTAACCAAACTTGTCCTGGTCTTCGCGGCTGATGTTGTAGCGCGAGGCCACGTTCTCGGCCGTGATTCCCATGGATATATAAACATCGGGGTTCTTTTTCGCCCAGTCCGGATGCGGACGGGGGAGGTTGCCCCCCATGGGAACGATCGTCATGCTCTCGAGGCCGGAGCCCATGGCGATATCGACCCAGCCCGCCTGGATCTTCAGGCCGGCAAGGGCTATCGCTTCGAGGCCGGACGAGCAGAAACGGTTGACGACCGCGGCGGAGCTGGTGACAGGGTAGCCGGCCATAAGCTGCGCTATACGGGCGACGTTGATTCCCTGCTCGGCCTCGGGGAACGCACAACCGGTGAAACAGTCGTCAACGAGCGCCTTGTCGAGCTTGATGCGATCGGCTGCTGCGGCCATAACCTGCGAAAGAAGGTCCTCGGGTCTGGTCTGCGCGAAAGCTCCTTTTCCTCTTCTGCAACCGGGTGTTCTTACTGATGAAACGATATATGCTTCTCTCATATATCTGTTCCTCCTCTGAAATTGGTTTGGATCCTTAGATCATCAACGGCTTGCCTGTCGCCAGTATATGCGCTGCCATCTTTTGGGTGTTCTCGGTCTTCCAGAGATCGACGAACGCCTCGCGCTCCTGCCTGAGCCACTGCTCCTCGGGAATCTTCGTTCCCTGGATTACGTCGCCGCCGGACATTACGAACGCTATCTTCTTCGCGATCGCCTCCATGTGCGGGGTGATGTAGCCGCCGCTCTTCATGTTGAGCATTTCGGCCCATACCATGCCGTGCACTTCCTGGCCCATTACGAGGATCGGGTCGTGCTTCGGAGGAGCGTAGCCCTCTTCGACCATCTTTATGACTTCCTTCTTCGCTTCGCCTATCTGAAGGTCGCGGTTAAAGATGATCCTGTCCTTGGGACCGAGGAAACCCTTCTTCTTGAGCTCGAAGGCCCCCATGCCCACCTGGGCCTGTGCTACGGCCATAAAGCAGGGCAGGAAGAATCCGCCAAGGTCGGTAATCTTTACCGCCTCGGGAACGTTCTCGAGGACCTTTCTCCACAGATTGAGCATTCCGAGACCGCCGGGAACGAGACCGGCCCCTATCTCGACAAGGCCCATATAGGTTTCCGTGTGCGCAAGGATGCGGTCGGAGGCCAGGCAGACTTCGCAGCCGCCGCCCAGTGTCATGCCGTAGGGAGCGGCGACGACCGGGAAGTTGGAGTAGCGAACGGCCTGAATGCCGTCATGCACCTTGGCGATGAAGTCGTTGATAAGGTTGAACTTGCCTTCCTTCGCAAGGCCGCCCATATAACCGAGGTCGCCGCCGGCCGAGAAAGCGCCGGGCATGCCGCCGGCCTGGTTGCCTATGACGAGTCCTATGCCGTTCTTGTTGACCTCTTCGAGGGCCACCGGGATGAAATCGACGATCTCGCCGTTGATGGCGTTCATCTTGGTGTGGAACTCGATGTTGAACACGCCGTCGCCAAGGTCTATGAGCGAGCAGGAGGCGTTGGACTTGATGGTCTTGCAGTTCTTGAGGAGTATGGCGGAGGCGCTCCGTTTGATCTCCTTGTAACCGCCGTTCACCAGGTCGTAGTAATAGTCTTTTCCGTTTTCGGTCTTATAGAAGGTTTTGGCGCCCGAGGCCAGCATCTTCTTGACGTTCTCGGGGACCTTCATTCCCTCTTTTTCCATGCGCTTCACCGACTCTTCAACACCCATGGCGTCCCAGGTGCCGAAGGGGCCGAGCTCGTTGTTGTATCCCCATACCATAGCGTTGTCGATGTCGACGATGGAATCGGCGATCTCGGGTATGCGGTTGGCTGCATAGATGCTGCCGGCGGCCGTGCATTCCCATGCGAACTTGGCGGCCTTGTCATCGCCCCATACTACGGTCTTGATCTTCTCGGCAGGGGTTTTCGCGGCTTTGGCGGCGTCAAGGCACGGGAAGGTCGGCTTGTCGGCCGGCGCATATTCGAGAGTGTCCGGATTGATTACCAGGGTAACCCTCTTGCCCTCGGGGCTCCTTTCCTTCTTGTAGAAACCCTGCTTGGTTTTGTCGCCGAACCACTTGTTCGCGATCACCTTCTTGAACCAGTCCGGAAGCTTGTAGGCGTCCCGGCGCTCGTCCTTGGGCAGCAGCTCGTAGGAGTTGTCGGCCAGATGGTCGATGGTGTCGAGTCCAACCATGTCGGACAGCTTGAAAACGGCGGTTTTCGGACGGCCCATGGCCGGGCCGAAAATGGCGTCGACCTCGGTGATGCTGATGCCGTGCTTCTTCATGGTGGGCAGGATGTCCACTATCGAGTAAACGCCGATGCGGTTCCCGATGAAGTTCGGGGTGTCCTTCGCCCAGACTATGCCCTTGCCGAGCCTCTTCTCGCCAAAGTCGGCCAGGAAGTCCAGAATCTCCTTCTTCGTCTCGGCCCCGGGAATGAGCTCGAGGAGGTGCATGTAGCGGACCGGGTTGAAGAAGTGCGTTCCCATGAAGTGCTGCTTGAATTCCTTGCTGAGCCCCTTCGAGATTTCCTGAAGCGGAAGGCCCGAGGTATTCGTGGTGATGATCGCGGTTGGCTTGCGGACCTTGTCGATCTTCGCAAAAAGCTCCTGCTTGATCTTGAGGTTCTCGACGACGACCTCGATGATAAGGTCGCATTCGCCGAGCTTGTTGAAATCGTCCTCGAGGTTTCCGAGCTTGATGCGCGCGGTGTTGGCTTTGTCCATAACGAGGGCGGGTTTCGCCTTCATCAAGTTGTCGAAGCCGGTCTGGACGATCCTGTTGCGGGCTTTCGGATCCTTCTTCTCTTCATCCGTAAGGTTGAATGGAACGATGTCGAGAAGCAGGGTTTCCACTCCCGCATCGGCCAGCAGGGCCGCTATGCCGCCCCCCATGATACCGGAGCCGATAACGGCTGCTTTATCGATCCTTCTTATCATACGAACCTCCTGTTAGGGTTTAATTAAAGTATAAAAATTAAAATACATAATGAACCCAGAGTCTGTTAAGGCACCGTCAACCAAGTGTGGAACACAAATTTAAATTGTCAATATTTATAATTAAATATTAATAAGGAATTTTCCTTTTTTGATATAATTGTGCTTACCATTAGGGGGCTTTATGGTCAGATAAATTGGACGAGGCTTTTTGGGGGATACGGTGCGCAATTTTTTCTTATTGCGATGGGCGCATTTTCGTTGACACCAGCCGCCGCGGTATCTATAGGTGGTGTCTGTGGAAAGACGGCCCTTTTTCGGCCGTTTTGGCACATCACGGCGCCGTACCCAAGTGGCTAAGGGAGAGGTCTGCAAAACCTTTATTCAGCGGTTCAAGTCCGCTCGGCGCCTCATATCGCCGTTTAAAGCGACCGTCGCGCACCGAGGTGCGCGTCCTTCGTTTTTAGACGGCCTTTCGCCCAAGTGGTGGAATTGGTAGACACAAGGGACTTAAAATCCCTCGGACTTCGGTCTGTGCCGGTTCAAATCCGGCCTTGGGCACTCATCCTTTTCAGGGTTCAAGCGCGGGTCCGGCGGGGGTCTCATCAACCGCGTTCCTGCCCGAAGCGATATACCTGAACGTGGCCATGGCTGTGTTAAAGGCGGCCTCGTGCCGGTAGAAAGACGCGGTCGGGGACGAGCACCGCAATATATACAGCACCCCCGCGTTATGCGTTATGAGCGTTCGTTCGAGCATGGTCCCCGCCCTGGAGCGGTACTCGAAAACCAAAAGCTTTCCTGTTACGTTTTGCCGTATGCCGATCCTTCCGGTTTCTATGATTTTATTGAGATTGGGATCGATGCCGCTAAGATTCCATCGCTCTCCCGCGATTTTGTCCAGGTCGCTTTCGGACGAGCGCATGGCCTTGAGCTTGATCTCGGTGCTTCGGTCCGGAAAGGCGTAGAGGAGATGTTTTTCCTCAAGCGTTAAGTCGGAGCGTTCCCATGAGGCGGGCAGGACGATGGAATAGTTGAAACGCTCGTTACGGTATTCGTATCCGGTGCTCTCCGCGCCGAGGCGCGCGGCGGAGAACACCACGACAAGAGAGAGGCCCAGCGCCGAAAGCTTGTTCATTGCCGATTCCCGCCTTAAATGAATGAATTGATTTCTTTGCCGCGCAGTATACCGCCCGGCGCGCAAAATGCAATAAGAAAAACCCCCGTCCGTTGGTTATAGGTGAAAGCTGTGGCTGAAGGCGGTAATGCCCTTCTCGAGACGCCCCTTTAGATACCTCATTCCCTCCTCCGGCGTATCGAAGAAGTGAATAAGCCTCATCTCTTCGGGCAGGACGAAACCGAGCTCGACCATTTTATCGAAACACATCAGCGATTCCCAGTAAGAGCGGTCATACAGGAGTATGGGCATGCTCTTGTCGTGAATCTTGTCGGTTTGTCGAAGGGTGAGCGCCTCGAATAGCTCGTCGAGTGTGCCGAATCCTCCGGGGAAAACGACCAGCGCCTTCGCGTTGTACAAAAACCATAGCTTGCGCATAAAAAAGTAGTGGAACTCGAAGTTCAGCTCGGGCGATATGTAGCGGTTCGGTTCCTGCTCGAACGGAAGCGAGATGTTCAGGCCGATGGTCTTGGCTCCGGCCCTGTGGGCGCCGCGGTTTGCCGCCTCCATTATACCGGGCCCGCCGCCGGTGCATATATGGAATCCCCGCTTTCTGCGCTCCATGGATTTGCCAAGCTTCGCGAGCCTGTAGGCCAATTCCTCGGCCGCCGTGTAGTACTTTCCGGTCCGGAGATCATCCGGCCTTATGCGCGCCGAACCGAAGAAAACGACGGTGTGCATGATGTTCATCTCGCGCAGGCGTTTCTCGGGCTCCAGGTACTCGGAAAGGATGCGGAGGGCGCGGGCCTCGCGCGAATTTAGGAAGTCCATGTTTTTGTACGCCTTTGGCGCCTTTTCCTGCGTCATCGGTATCTCCTTTGTCTTCTGATTGTAAGTATGGTACCATCGGTGAATTCCGACACCGAATCGGAGATGATGTCCTTTCTGTCGATAAGATCGATGTTTATGCTGTCCATAAAAGCGAGCAGTATTTTAAGGCCGGCCCCTATGCCCTTCAGGGCCAGCTCATGGCCGTTTACGGTGACTCGCAGCCTGTCGGGTTCGCTCATTTCAATATAGCGCACGAGCTCCCCGAAATAATCGTCGGACCAGCGGCTGGGAGCGTCCCGAAATGACCTTGCCAGGTCGAAGCCGCCGCCATGGTCGATCACCGTCGCCTCGAAATGCTCCTCGTCGACGAGATAGCGCACCGTAATGGAGCGTACACGGTCCGGATGAGCCAGCGGGATGTTCGTCTGGGCGCGAATCGTGTCCTGGATTGCGTTTGTCAGCGCCTCGTCCATGGAAATGACTATCTCGTCCATCTCTTCCGTAGGATATCCGATCGTAGTCAGGTCATCGCGCAATATCGAAACGACCCGGCGGACGATCGATGAATCGGCCGGATAGCTGTCAATGTGCTGAATTGTCTTCATCGCGAAACAGGGCCGATGAGCTTACGGGGTTAAGGCCGGCCTTAAGTTCTCCTGTTAATGTATCGGGGTTTCGGCCGGGGTTTCTTTACATGGCGCCGCGAAAAAGTGGTTGATAAGGCGCCTCCGGGGGCTTCCCCTGGACGGATAATAGCGATAAGGCGACCGGGGGAAAGAATGTACGGGAAAATAACGGCCGTGGCGGCGGTCGTGGCGGTCGCGGCGGGCGCTCTGTTCGCCGGCTCCGCGATAAAACGGGACCTGGAAATAAAAAAGTTTGTCGGAGCAATGCCGCTCGAGCGGAAGATAGGGCAGATGATGATGGTCGGTGTGCCCGGAACGAAAATGTCACCTCGGGCGCAAGCCTTAATCGAACGCATCGCCCCCGGCGGAATCATTCTCTTCGGATACAACCTCTCCGATCGCGCACGGACCGCCGCGTTTATAGCCGGCCTTCAGGGCGCGGCCCTGGATGCCCGTGTGATACCGCTATTCGTTTCCATCGACCAGGAGGGCGGAAGGGTTCGCCGCATCGTGGACGGGGTGACCCAGTTCCCGGGCAATATGCCCATGGGCGTGGTGAACGATGCAGGTCTTGTATTACGCGCGGCGCGCATACTCGGAACGGAGCTCCGGCTTATGGGGGTCAACATGAACCTCGCGCCGGCCCTCGACGTGAACAACAATCCGGAAAACCCCGTCATCAACACTCGTTCCTTCGGCTCGGACCCGGCGGTCGTAGCGGCCATGGGGAGGGCCTATATACAAGGCCTTCAGGGCGCGCGCTGCATGGCTGTCGGAAAGCACTTCCCCGGTCACGGTGACACCGGCAGCGATTCTCATCACGTACTCCCCGTAATACACTATGGCATGGAACACCTGCGAAAGGTCGAACTTCCACCATTCGCAACGGCCATAGAGGAGGACGTGTCCGGAATAATGAGCGTCCATATTTCCTATCCGTCCATTCTCGAGGAGGGCGTGCCGGCTACGCTTTCTCCCAAAATACTTACGGACCTGCTTCGTAAAGAGATGGGGCACCGGGGGCTCGTTTTAACTGACGACATGGAGATGAACGCCGTATCGAGGCTAATGGACATCGGCGAGGCGGCCGTCCGCTCGATAGAGGCGGGGACCGACATCGTCCTCATCAGCACCTCCGGCGAAAGCATAGAACGCATCCAGAAGGCGGTCCTCGAGGCGGTCGCCGGAGGGCGGCTCGGCGAGTCGCGCATAGACGAATCCGTCCGAAGGATAGTCGAGGCGAAGCTCCGTTATTCGATAATGGAATTGGCCTCCGGAAACGCCCGCACGGCCGCGCCGGCATACTCGGTGCACGATCTCGAAGTGTTGGAAGAAGGGCCGGCGCTAAACAGCGAGCTCTCGCGGCGCGCCCTTTATTATCATGGTAGTGGGCTTTTTGCCCCGGAGGAAGGCTCGTTCGAGGCGGCTTACATAGTGACGGCGAGCCCGGTTCTGCGCCGTGAACTTGTAGAAAGGCCCGTGCCGGGGCTCGTGGTGCTTGGAGATACGGCCGAGCTCGCCTCGGCTCTCCGCAATAAGGCCGCGCATAGCCGCCTGGTCTATCTGCATGTGGACCGTCCCGAGCCGGAAATCCTCTCCAAGATATCGCTCCTTCGGGACATGCGGAATACGCGCCTTTTCATCATCAGCACCGGAAATCCTTTTCCGGTGGCCGCCATCTCGCCGCTTCCTCCAACGCTATTCAGCTTTTCGAACACCGACGAGTCGCTTAAGGCCGTGGCGGCCTGCCTGAGGGGGGAGTTCGCCCCCCGGACGGATGTTAACGTATATCTGGGCATACGCTAAAGGGGCGCCGGTCGCGTGAACGCCGGGGTCTATATACACGTTCCATTCTGCCGCTCGAAATGCGATTACTGCTCCTTTCTCTCCGTGCCGGTGGAGCCTATAGTTGATGGTTCATCGGGCGGGCTTTTTGGCAGGTATGTAGAAAGGCTGATGGCGGAAATAGGTAGCCGCGCCCACGAAACCTCGGATAAAGCCATAGACACGATCTACTTCGGCGGCGGAACGCCCTCGCTTCTGGAGCCCGCCCTCGTTGACCGTGTTATCGAAGCTGTTCGATCGGCCTTTCGACCCGCCCCCGCGGGCCTCGAGATTACGATGGAGTGCAATCCGGAGGACTTCCATCCCGACTGGATAAACGGCATTCGCGGCGCGGGCGTAAACCGCGTTGTGCTCGGAGTCCAGTCGCTGGATGGAAATTTACGCTCCGTTATGGGAAGGCGTGGAAGGATTCCGGATACAGTGATGCTCGAAGCTTTCTTTGCCGCCGGGGATATTGTCCACTGCGTTGATCTTATAGTCGGAATTCCAGGGCAGACCAGGGAAGGCCTTGCCCTTGAGCTCGGGCGAATCCTCGCGTATCGTCCCGAACACCTTTCGGCCTACATCCTGAGTGTGGACAGGGGAACGCCCCTCGCGCGGCGGCTTGTCCCGACCCCCGAGATGGAACTGGAGCAGCGCCGCCGCTTCGAGGAGCTCATCGCCGCCATGGAAGGGGCCGGATACGCGCACTACGAGGTGTCCAACTTCAGCCTTCCGGGATTCGAATCGCGGCATAACATGAAGTACTGGACCTTCGCGCCGTATTTCGGCTACGGCCCGGGGGCGCATTCCTTCAATGGAAGGGAGCGTTTTTTCAACCCCGGCACCGTCCAGGAATATCTGGACGGGCCGTGGAAAGGCCCGATTCCGGACGAACGGGGGGCGAACGCCCCCGCCGATGAGTTTCTTCTAACGGGCCTTCGGCTGAGGCGGGGAATAACGGCCTCGGCCTACCTGGCCGCCACGGGATCGCGAATGCCGGCATCGCTTGCGGAGGAGTTCGAGCGGCTCGCCGAAATGGGCCTTGCCGTGGTGGAGAGGGATGGGGCCGATATGCGGTATCGGTTTACGCTGGAGGGCATGTTCCACATGGACGGCCTCGTCGCACGACTCGCCGCGCGCCTGTAGCGAAGGGCTTACAACTTTCCTCCATCGATGGAGCGCGCGAGCACGGTAACGGGGTGCTCGACGCGGTAGGGGGTGCTCATCTCGATCTGCCACTTGCAGGTTTCGCAGTCCGTTATGACGATCTGCGGGTCGGCGCGCTCTATGCGCTTGAAGAGTTCGGCCCCCACCTTCTGCGAAACCCTATAGTATTCCTTCTTGAACCCGTAGGTCCCGGCGATTCCGCAGCATTCGGAATGCAGGATGGTGAGATCCAGCCCGGGTATTTTTTTAAGCACCTCGATGGTGTTCATCACCCCCCCCATGCGCTCCAGATGGCAGGGCGAATGATAGGCCGCCCTTAAGCGCACGGGTTTTAGTTCCGGGAGATTTCCCTTCAGAAAGCGCTCGTGGATGAAGCGGGTGATATAATCGAGGCTGTCGAAGATCGCGGAGTTGTCGAGCTCGAGAAGGTTGCGGTACTCGTGCTTGAGCGCGAACGAACAGCTCGACGAGGCGGAGATTATGCGCGCTCCGCTTTCGGCGGCCGAAGCGGCGAGCGAATTTATATTCAACAGCGCGTTTTTACGGGCCCTGTCGATGTATCCGTTTGCGATAAGGGGGACACCGCAGCATTTCTCATACGACACGATAACGCCGATATTCATGGCGTTGAGCACGGTCACGACATCCTTCCCGAGCTCGTGGTTGTTGTAGTTGACGTAACAGCCCGGGAAATAAACCGCCCTTTCTGCGAAGGCCTCCTGTTCCGCGCGGTGTTTTTTGTACCAAGCGAGGAAGCTGCCCCGCGCGTATTTCGGAAAGCGCCTCTCCGATGGTATGCGAAAGAACAGGTCGAGGAACAGTTTGACCGGCGGGAGCTTGATGAAGAAGTTGACGAGAAGGCTTGCGCGAGTGGCGACGCTTCCCATTAGATCCGTGTGCGCCAGGAAGAAGTCGCGGGGCCGCAGGGACTTTTTGAAATAGCGCCATTTGGAGCTCTGTATGATGTCGGCGATCTTTACGTTCGAGGGGCACGCGATCTCGCAGCGTTTGCAATTGGTGCAGTATTTTAGGGATTCGTCCAGAAGCTCCGGGCTTTTTATGCGCAGGCGCTCAGTATCGGGACCCGACTGCTTGGGGCCGGGAAAGTGGTGAGTGGCCCGGGCCACGGGGCAGTAGACGGTGCAAACGGTGCACTTGATGCAGTGGTCGAAGCTTATGTTTTGCAGTCTGATCATTGCTCAGGAGTTTCCCTCGAGGATGAGTTCCGCCGCCCGGTATCCGGTGCTTACGGCGACGCCCCCGCCGGAGCCCTCTTTTATTGGGTTGTAGTAGGGCAGAAGCGCCCCGGTGCAATAAAGGTTTTTTACCCTCCGGCCGTCGCCGGTTTTAGGGTTGAGCCTCTCGTCGGTCTCCACGCCGTATTCCAGGAAGGGATGCCCCCGGCGGGGAAAGAACTCGGGCGCGTACCATCTGGAGCGCTCCGCGTCGCTGTAAACCTTGAGATCCAGCACTGGTTCGCGCACACGGCTGAATTCGCTGACCAGCCCTCCGCTGAAGAAGCTTCCGGTGGCCAGAACGAAGCTCCCGGCCGAAAGCGCGGAGCCGCCGCCGTTCTCCGTAACGACCGATTCCAGCCTTTCCCCGGATATGCTGCCGCCCGTTACCGTATCCCCGGCGATATACACGCCGCCGAGGGAGGCGAAGCGCGACTTGAGGGCATTGTCAATGCGCATTCCGAGAATGGAGGGCGGCAGGGTCGGTATTTCATAAATCAGGAGTCCGGTAAGCTCCTGCAGGAGCTTGTGGTGGCGCTTGAAATTGCTTATGCCGAGAAACGCGGGCATGGCCGCAAATGCCGCCCCGGAGGCGGCGTTGCGTATCTGTACCGCGAGCTCCTCCAGATATCGCTCGGTGTCGAAGATGCGGGCGATGTCCACGGAGCGGTATTCGAAGGGATTGCGCTGTGGATCGCCGTAATCGGGGTAGACGATCTTTCCGGTGATTATTTCTATATTGCGGAAAAGGACATTCCGCCTGAGGTTGATGACGGCAAGCTCCGGATAGAAATCGCGGTAACCCTCGAAGTTCAAAGCGGCGATCATGGATTTTTTTTCGAAGGCCAGGCGGATCTTCTCGTTGAACACGCTGCGCTGCGAGAAGAACGTGGGCTTGAGGGTGCCGAGGGTCGTAACGTGGAAATGGTTCGACTCGTCGTTGTTGTAAAGCTCTATGCCCTCCAGGTCGAGCTGGCCGCGAAAATAGAAGAGCGCCTCACGCACCTGCCGCGCGCCGCAGAGGGCGTACGGGTGGCGCGGGTTCGAGCCGACGAACTCGTCCAGAAACTCGAAGGGTCGGTACACGGTCCGGCCCTCGCCGTTGTAGCCGAAGAGGTCAATGGACCCGGAGGAGAAGTGCAGGGCGCTCATACCGGTGGAGATAACGGCGACGCTCGCCCCCGTTTCGGCAAGCCGTATGCCGCAGGTAAGCCCCGAAAGCCCCCCGCCTATTATAACGCAGTCGTATCTCACCGTTTTTCGGCCTCTTCCTCAAACCGCACGTCGCCCAGCCCGAAGAGGCCCTGGTATATCCAGTAGCCGAACTCGACCTCGCGAAGCGCGTCGCCCCACAGAACGGGTTTTATCCCCTTCCAGCGTTCCTCCAAAAAATCCACAAGCATTTTGTTTGATTCGTCGGAGGTGGCCGAGTCGTATTTAACGAAGAGCCCGGCGGCTCGGTATGCGCAGAGCTGCCCCTGGCAGGGGCCCATGCCTATGCGCGTCCTCCTGCGCAGGTCTACGATATCCCTCACGTTTAGCTTTTTAAGGGCGTATTCGATCTCCCCCTCGGTTACCATTTCGCACTCGCAGATAAGCCCGTAATTGCGCTTCTCGCGGTGCAGGATGTTCCGTATGCGGTGGCCGTGCCGGTAAAGAGTCGAGCCCACGACCGAGTTGGGGATGCCGGTGAAGAATTTTACCGATCGAGCCTGGTCCACACGGCGTTCCGAGCCGGGGAGAGGGGTCCTGTGCGTGCGGCATTTTTTTCCGGCTTTTAATTTTGCGCATGCCAGGTCCGCCGCCATTTCCGCCATCAGGCGGTATGTCATTAGCTTGCCGCCGGCTATGGTGATGAGTCCGCCCACAGCGTCGCGTTTTTCGTGGTCTATGAGCACTATCCCCCGGCTTATCTCCCGGCCGTCCATCTCGCCCGAAACGGCGATGAGCGGACGGACCCCGCAGTACGCCCGGAGCACCCTGGCGCGCGAGACGCTCGGGATGAGCTTTTCGCCGCTCTCCAGCAGCGTCGCGATTTCATCATCGTCCACCGTTATCTCGTCGATCCTGTCGTAGTCCACCTTCTTGGAGGTGGTGCCGATAAGGGACACCGTGTCGCCGGGCACGATGATGTCTCCGTCGGAGGGGACGCGGCAGCGGTTTACCACTTTGTTGTTGATGCGGTAATCGATGATAAGCATGGAGCCCTTGGACGGAAACATCCGAAGCTCTATTCCCGCGGAGGCGGAGAGCCTCTGGCCCCAGACCCCGGAGGCGTTAACGATTATGCCGGCGTATATCTCGATCTTCTCGCCCGTCAGGCGGTCGCGGCAGCGTACGCCCGCGGCGCGATCGCCGTCCCGGAGTATCTCTTCGACCTCGGTATGCGTGAAAACCGAAGCGCCGCGCTCCTGCGCGTCGAGTACGTTGGCAGAGGTCAGGCGGAACGGATCGATCGTACCGTCGGGGACCCGGAGCGCGGAGAGGATTTCGGGGTTCAGATTGGGCTCCATCCGCAGGGCCTCCCTCACGCCGATTTCCTCACAGCGGATTCCCGCGTACCTGCAATGCTCGATAAGCTTGCCGTGATAGGAGGGGTCGTCCTCGGGGAGCGTGACGAAAAGGCCGCCTGTGTCCTCAATGCAGTGTCGCGCGATCTTTTTGAGTATTCTGTTCTCGCTTATGCATTCACGGGCGGACTCCAGGTCGTTGACGGCGTAACGAGCGCCGGAATGAAGCAGGCCGTGGTTACGGCCGGTGGTGCCCGAGGCGATATCGCTTTTTTCTATAAGAACGGCGCGGACCCCGCGTAGGGAGAGGTCGCGGAGCGTTCCCGCCCCGGTGGCCCCTCCTCCTATGACAATCGCCTCGGTTTCGATTCTCCTCATCAATCAGTTCCTGCGGTTATGGTTCCGGGTCACGCGACGTGGCACTATTTCTGAATATAGCCTGAAAAGCAAACATTTCTTGCAAAACGGGGAATATCGCTTCCATTACGGGCTCAGATCCCGCCGCGGAGGATGCGCATGCCGTTCTTATAAAAGACGGCGTCGTAGAATTCCTGCGAGAGGTCGAGTCCCAGCAGATGGTCGATTTCGTCCTCGCGCGGGAAGATGATGTTGGGAAAGTCGGATCCGTAAAGGATACGGTCCCTGTGGCGCTCAAGTGCGTCGTTTCCCAGGTCGAAGCGGGCGGGAAGCCCGGCCAGAAACGAAAAGGACGTGTCGAAAAATAGCCGGGGATGTTCGTCGAGAAGGTCGAAGAACTCGCGGTACTCCAGAGCGCCCATGTGGGCGACGTTGGCGGAAAGATCCGGGTATCGCTCGAGGAGCCGGGCGAAATGCGCGAATCCCACGAATTCGTTGCCCACGGGACCGGTTCCCACATGGAACAGTATGCGTTTGTTCCGTTCCATTACGAGCTCGTACATCGGAAAAAGGCGTTCGTCGTGGGGATGGAAGCGCTGAACGAGGAGCTGCAGCTTGAAGCCGAGCACGCGGGGGTGTTCGAGCATTTTTCGGGCCATCTCCAGCGCGTTGCCGTCTCCGGGATGATACGCGGCGAAGCAATAAAGGTCCGGAAACTCGTCCAGCACCGCCAGGTTCCATTCGTTCAGCCGTTCCGCCACGCCCTCGCGATGTGCGTAATTGGAATAGACTATGGTCTCCACGCCGCGACCGCGGAGGTACTCCACGCATTCGCGATAGTAGAGGCGATGTCGTACGTCCCAGCCATAGCCGCCGGCGAAGAATTCCCATATCTTCTCGAAGAGGCGGTCGGGGAACAGGTGCACGTGGAAATCTATGATATTTTCCGGTAGCTTTTTCATTAATTCCTCGCTCTTGCGGCGCGTCGGCTGCGGCCGCTCATTGGCGACAGATGAAGGGGATACGGCATTAATCGGATGATGTCAATACTTATAAAGTCAAATATTTCTTGCAAAAAGGCCGGCCTCATGTAGTCTGAATGCGCCGCTCTTTAAGCGTGAATCCACCATCGGTAGACAGAATGGATAAAAACAGGAAGATAATAGTTTCGATACTCATACTGCTCGTTCTCTCGTCGGTGCTCGCCATCATCGACATCAGCATCACCATGCAGGGCACGGGCCGCGACGCATACCGACTGCGCTCCCCCGAAACCGGCCCGGGGGTGGGGATAGTGCGCGTTTACGGCCCCATCGCCATAGACACCGCCGGGGCCGGGCCGTTCGGCGTAAGCTACGGCTCGGACGCCATCGTGGAGCGCCTGGACGAGCTGTCGCGCGACCAG
The DNA here is from genome assembly GCA_002069125.1 of Spirochaetes bacterium ADurb.BinA120. Taxonomy (GTDB): domain Bacteria; phylum Spirochaetota; class UBA4802; order UBA4802; family UBA5368; genus MVZN01. The sequence goes on along the minus strand of MVZN01000016.1, from coordinate 14,767 downwards.
CGGATAAAGGCCGTGGTGGTGCGCATCAACTCTCCGGGCGGCACCGTCGCCGCCACGCAGGAGATCTACGACAAGATAATGCGCCTCAGGAAGGACAATATCGTCCTGGTCGCCTCCATGGGAGAGCTGGCGGCATCAGGCGGCTATTATGTGGCCTCTGCCTGCAACTATATCATGGCCAATCACGGCACCATCACCGGTTCCATCGGCGTCATCGCGGTCTCGCCCAATCTGAAAGGACTCTTCGAAAAGCTCGGAATCCGGATGAACGTCATAAAGAGCGGGCGCTACAAGGACCTGCTGGCCTCGTACCGCGACCTGGGGGCCGAGGAGCGCGAGCTCATTCAGGAGATCATAGATTCCTCCTATAAAAAATTCCTGGCCGACGTTTCTCTCGGCAGGAACATACCCATTCCGGAGATCGAACCGGTCGCCGACGGGCGCGTTATGAGCGGAGAGACCGCCCTTAGGCACCGCCTTGTGGACGAACTCGGCTCGTACGAAACAGCCCTCGCCAAGGCGCGCGCCCTGGCCAAGCTTCCGGACGATTCGCCCGTGTACGACGAGGTAACCAATCCGATCGAACGCTTCCTCATGTCGCTCCAGGGGACAAAATCGATTGCGGACATCCGCCTTGACCATCATTCGCTCTACAACCTTCCCGTCGTAGAGTACAGGTATCAGCCATGAGGGAATTTTTAAAATCCCTTGTCTGGATAGATTATATTTACATGGTCTTCACCGATCCCCGCAAGCTCGCCGCGGCCTTAATGCGAGAATCGAGGTCGCTTCCCCTCGGCTTCGCGGTCCCGGCGATCGTTTCCATCATGGAGGTCCTTGCCGTGTCCATCCTCGGATCGCAGACGGCATTCTTCTACACCAAGATAACCTACGGTTGGATTCTCTGCTGTGTTCTCATCGTGTTTCAGAACATTCTTATCGGAAGCCTGGTCGATTCCGCGGGGCAGGCGCTGGGATATCAGGGAAACGTGCACAACATCGTCAATATAATGAACTACTCGCTCTTTCCGAGGGTGCTGCTTCTGCCGGCGGTGCTTATATTCAGCGTGTTCAACTTCGCGCCGGTTTTCTTCTATGTGCTTTTTTCGCTCGCGCTCTTCGTCTGGTCGGCCGCGATCGTCATCCTGGGGCTCTCGGAGATGCATTCGGCGGCCCTTCACAGGGCCGCCGTGGTGTTCATTATGCCCTTCGTATTGCTCGGCGGGGTGACCTTTTTTACGATGGTCCTTACGGTTATTACGATTGTCGGATATATCACCGCCTGAGGGTCCGGGGGGAATATAGCGAGTGCGCGGCCGTTAACCCCGCAGACGCAAATACCATAAGTTTCGCGCATCGACAATAACTGCCCGCGGACAGGGCCTAATGCCTGCCGGGTGATGAGATCGGCCTGGGTCCGGGGATTTGTTCCAAAGCGGCCGGGCGGGGGGTGTATAAAAACAAGAAAAGCCCTCTCGGGCTTTTCATTCCACGGCGCATGAGCGCCGGTTTGCCGGGGCGACTCAGACCGCCTTGGTCACCTGGCCCGAACGGATGCAACGCGTGCAGACGTATTTTCTGACCACACGCCCCCCGTCCATGACGCGCAGCCTCTTGATGTTGGGCCTCCAGATTTTAAGGGTCTTCTTATTGGAATGGCTGACGCTGTTTCCGAACAATACCGACTTGCCGCATACTTCACACTTGGCCATGAGAGTCTCCATTGGAAAAAGTGATAGGCACACTTACTTGCCGGTGTATAATTTTGCAACAATTTTACTGAAAGATGCAAAAAATTTGCGTGCCGCGGCGGCGCTTCGCCTTTCCTTCGTCTTTATCCGGTGCCGGCCTTTCGGGATGCCGATAAAAGGTCGCCGGCATGCCCTGCATTATCGACCTGTATGCGCTGTTCCCGAATATCTTGACAAAGCGGAATCGCGGTGCTCTCTTTTCATCGTAACGGACGGGTGCATACGGGGCCGGCACGCGCCGCTTTGGCGCTGGAATACGCGTTTAAAAGAATGTACCGGCTTCCTGAACGGCGGTACCGGAATATACAGGACGGGAATCCGATGGAAATAAAGGAAACGACAACGGTCGAAGAGGCCATAAAAAAATCCCCGGCTGTGGCGGCGGTTTTTAAAAAGCTCCGATTGGACTGCCCATCGTGCAGGGGCGCGAGGGCTGATACCATCATGAAAGTGGCAATCAACAACGGACTGGAACTTAAAAGCCTGCTTTTGGAGCTCAACAGGGCCCTCAAGGAAACGGACTGAGGAACCCATGCGCGTCATAACGGGAAGGTTTAGGGGCAGGACCATCCCCTTCAATGTTCGTCGATACGGCGATGCCAGCGTGACCCCGGACATGATTAAAGAGGCCCTTTTCTCGGTATTGGGGGCGGACCTCTCCGGCGGGTCCTTTCTGGACCTTTTCGCGTGCTCGGGACAGGTGGGCCTGGAGGCCCTAAGCCGGGGATGTACGACAGTGGTCTTCAACGAGAAGGATCGCAGGCGCTACGAGTTCATCCGGGGCGTTCTGGAGGACTGGGGCGAGGACGGGGAAGGGGTGCTCGTGCTGAACTTTCCGGCCTCGCGATGTATGCGGCTCGTGCATGCGCGCGGAATGAGCTTTGACTGCGTGTTTCTGGACCCCCCCTACGAGAAGGTCCGCGGCGCCCCCAGGCTCTATGGGGCCCTGCTCGCCGAGATCGGCCGGTACGAACTGCTCGCTCCAGGGGGGCTTGCGGTAGTACAGCATTACGTCCACAATTCGATGGAAGAAACGGCGGGCACGCTCCGCCTGCTGGAACGGCGCGTATACGGGACAAACGCTCTCGCTTTTTACGGGCACGCCGAACGAGACGCGCCCGTAACGCCCCGCGCCCCGGGAACGTGAATCTTTTCGTAATTTTTCATCTCGCGTAAAGAAAGGCTGGACTTACTCCCGCCCGGCCACGTATTTTACACAATGGGAGGGGAGCAAGCGGCCGCGCTTGCCCGCCGCGAGGCGGGCGGTGAGGAAAGTCCGAACACCGCAGGGCGGGATGCCGGGTAACGCCCGGGCGCCGCGAGGCGACGGAAAGTGCAACAGAAAACATACCGCCACGCGCCAGCGCGCGGGGTAAGGGTGAAAAGGCGAGGTAAGAGCTCACCGCGTTCTCCGCGAGGAGGACGGCAGTGCAAACCCCATCCGGTGCAAAACCAAATAGGCAACCGTTCGAGGACGGCCCGTCCGAGGTTGCGGGTAGGTTGCAAGGAGACGCGCCGCAACGCGCGTCCAAGATAAATGGCCGCATAAACAGGATTCGGCTTACGCTCCCCTCCCGCTTTTTCATTCGCCGTTTGCGCTTTCGTCTGGTCGTGCCCCGTCCCACAGGAAGCCCTGCCGCGTTACACGGCGGCCAAATTCCGCGTCGATGGCCCCCAGCACGGTGCCTTTGTGCAGGCCCCAGGCCGGGGCTACAAGCGTGGCCGGAGAGCGGTCGCCAAGAAGCCGGTGGACAAGGATGTCGGGCCTAAGGCGCTCGAGAAAATCGCACACGGCGGATACGTATTCGCCAAGAGAGGGAAGCCGAAATCCCTTCTCTCGGTACAGCCGCTCGAGCTCCGTGCCCGCAATAACGTGAAGGTGATGGATCTTTACCCCTTTTAGCGGCAGGGACGAAACCTCCACGGCGGTTGCCATCATGTCGTCCCACGATTCCCCCGGCACGCCCAGTATAATGTGCGCGCAGACCGGAATGCCCCTCTCCGAGGCGCGGCGGACAGCATCGCGCGTGGACTGGTGCGTGTGGCCGCGCCGCAGAAGGGCGAGGCCCGTCTCGTGCATGGTCTGCATGCCGATCTCGAGCCATAGCTCGAATCCGGGCCCTTGGTAGGAGGCCACCAGGTCCAGCACATCGTCGGGGACGCAGTCGGGCCGGGTCGCGATCATGAGTCCCATGACGCCGTCCACGGAGAGAGCCGTGTCGTACAGCTCGCGCAGGCGCGAAACGGGCGCGTAGGTGTTTGTAAAGGCCTGGAAATACGCGATATAGCGGGTTTCGGCCTCCGAGCGGCGGAAGCTCCGGCGCGCGTTTTCCATCTGCTCTTTTACGTCGGTCGTTCCGCGGGCGGTCGGAGAGGCCGAGCCCTCTTCGGAGCAGAATATACAGCCGGCGCTCCCTATTGCGCCGTCGCGGTTGGGGCAGGTAAAGCCCGCGTCAACGGGCAGTTTAAGAATGCGCGCGCCGTATGTGTTCCAGAGATAGTCGCCGAAGAAATTATAGGGCCGCTTTCGCGCTCCCGGGAGTTCAGAGCGAACGTTCTTTTTCTTCAAGGGCGAAGTACGAGTTTTTAAGGTACTGGTGGTTCTGGTATTTTGCCGGGTTAAGCGCGACCTTCTTTACCGGTGATACCGACACCACGTTCAGATTTCGGTCCAGCCCTACGATGTATATGCCGGGGCCGAATTGCGCCTTCACGCGGACCTTGCGCCATTTGCCGCCGGATTTAACGCTCTTCCAGGTGTAAGCGTTCTCGAAGGAGCGTACCAGCCGCTCGAGGGTCTTTTTGTCGGGTTTGAGCGCCTTGTACACGGCGTTTTCAAGCGTCTGGTCGCCGTCTACCGCGAAGATTATCGGAGTGGTGAGCGCGGCCGAACGAACAGGCACGAGCGGAGGCGCGGGACGCGAGGCGCCGGCCGGCGGGAGCTTCCTGGGGTTGTACACAAAGAGGTCCACGGCGTGTCCGGGTACGCCCATCTCCTGGTACTGGCCCGAGTAACGCGCGTAGAGCTGCGAGTAAAGCGGGCGGTAGCGCAGGGTCCGCCTGGCGCGCTGAAGGCACCATGTGGCGCTCTTGTAGTTCTTCTTTTTCAGGTGGGCCATGCCCTGGCGGAAGAAATTTTCGGCTCTGACAAGAGTGGTCTTGATCTCGCGGTAAGGGGCCACGAACAGCGGGTTGATGGACGCGAACCTCTTTTCCATGAGATTTATAATTCCGATCGCCTTCTGCGCCTCGCAGTTATTGATGTAGAATATGACCAGGCGCGAGAGCTTGAGGAGCTCGATGAGTTCCGCGGGGGCCTTCCCGACGCGCTCCGGGGTCCTGCCCGAAATGTCCACGCCGAAGACCTCGCGGACCGTATCGAGGAGCGATTCGTACTGCCCGGAGACTATAAGCCGCTGGTTTGCCGGGTCCCTTAGAAACTCCTCGTCGTCGGGATTCGAGATAAAGCCGGACTCGTAGATCACCGAAATGGGAAAGTCAACGAAATAGGAAAACCGGTCGTCGGGTACGGCGCCGAACTGCCAGTTGTTGGCGCGCATTCCCCGGGCGACCAGCGCCTCCTTCAGGTTGAGCGCGTACCGCCTGGAGAAGTCGGTGGCGTCGTACTTGTTGTAGAGCGTGAGAAATCCGCGATGGATGTCCTTCACGTACGAAAGGAAGCGGTTGCCCCATTTGTCGGTGGTGATATGAACTCCGGGAATGTTCATAAGCCCGCTTGCCTTCACGATCGACGAGATGTTGTTGAGGTGCTCGCTGACTATGATGAAGGCGCCCGCCTCGGTCGCCATGCGCACCGTCTCGACGAAGGGGATATTGCGGTAGATATCGCTTTTTCCCCTCATGACCCGCATGAAGTCATCGGTGGATCTGACCTCGATGAAGCGGTTCGCTGAAAGGACGCGATAGAGCTCGCGCGAGAGCATGATGGAGTAATATTCCTCCGGCAGGCCCGTAGCGCTCAGGCGGCCGGTCATCTCCCCCTCCCAGGCGCCGTTTTCGAGCTTGCCGTGCGCAGGGTCAACAAAAACGACGAGCTTTTTGCCGGAGGCAAGGCTCTTCTCGATATCTACATAGGTGGCGTCGATGGCGTTGAGTATCTCTATCGCCTGCTTCAGATAGACGATATTGTTTTCCTTGGAGAGGATGGCGCTTATGCTGTCGGGCTGGCCGACCGTGCTGTACGCCGGCTGCTCTTCAGCCCGCGACACGGCCGAAATGAGCAGGATAGCGGCGACGATGACGGCGTTTGGCGCAAAGAGTGCTCTTTTTTGTACCTTCATCTGGCGGACTGTCTTCCGTGGCGGCCGCCGTGCGGACGCTGAATAAAAGTATAATGATTGTTTATAATAATAATATCGTTCCTTTTGCAAGAAAATAATTGCATTTTTACCGAGATATTGTTAAAAGAAAGCCGGCCGGGATAAAGCTTCAAAAAAACCCGTTTCGAAAATTCGATCCGACCGTGTTCACGCAAACGGTTTAAGCGCGACCGCGCCGGGCATGGCCCTAAAGGGTTGCTCCCCGCCGCTGGAGGACAGATGGACCGGAATTATATTAAATACGAAGAGCTTTCATCGGAAATCAAAAAGGAAATAGAGCGCTATTTCGAGGAAATCCGGGCTGCCGGCAAATCAGCCTCCAGGGAAGAGGCGATGCTTTTGTGGTTCGAGAAGGAATTTGACACATGGATGGTGCAGAACTACGCCGGACGCGACAAGCGCGATCGGAGGTTGGTGGAACGCCGCCGCCATCCCCGCGTAGAGGTCGATCCGGAAAAGACCGGCAAACGAGGCCCCGATCGCCGGGCCAGCGTTCGGCGCAGGCATTTCCGCCTGGACATCGAGGTGCCGGTCCGCGTCGTCGAAACGCTGATAGAGTCGTCGAGCGACGAAACGGAGGCCTTCGATTTCGTCGGCACGCTCGTCAATATCAGCAAGGGCGGGTTCTACTTCAATTTCGGCCAGCCGATAGAGATTTCCAGCATCATACGGGTCCATATCGACCTGTCGGCAGTGGACGAGGACCTTCGCGACATCGAGGCGCTTGCGATGGTGGTGCGTGTGGACAGGCTGAGCTCCGACAACTACGGGGTGGGGGTGATGTTCAGCAGCATTTACGACGAGCACCGTGAGAAGCTCGAGATGTTCATCTTCCAGAACCTGGCATATTACATCTACCGTAACGGCGGGTAGGCGCTCCTTCCTACTTTTTCCTCGAAATGGACAACACGTAGTCCGAAAGGCGCGGCCTCGAAATATCGAAATAATACACGCAACGGGCACCGCCCTCGGAGGTCGATCTGACCAGCCGCCCGCTCTCCTCTATGAGGGCTAGCAGTCGCGCCGTTACGTTATGATCGATTACCATGTCCTTCGATTGAAGATACTTCTGGAGCGAGCCCAGGGCGCGTATTCGGGCGGTCTTTTCCGCGAAGGCCGCGCCCGCGTCGTCCTCCGGCTCGACTATGACGACGCGGTACAGGTCGGCCGAGATGAACCCCTCCTTCTCGAACTCGATGCGCGGGCCATCGCCGATGGACGGCGGGCATATATCCGGCCGGTCCATTTGGCGCACCTCCTTCGAGCAGCGCTGATCGGCGAGGGCGAAGGCCAGAACGCAGATGAGCATGGCGGGAAAAACTGCCGATGTGCGGGGTTTCATGCGGTCATCCTTTCGTGGGAGAGGTATCCGTGGCCCTGTGGGGCTCCGGAAGGGCGAGCTTCGGGCCTACGGATTCGAATGATGCGCGAAGACCGCCGCGGTAGATGCGGTACACTATAACCGCCGAATGGTCCTCGTTGTAGTACTCGAAGGCGCGGCGGCCGTATCGCACGTAGCCGGCCGCCTCCTTCCACAGCTCGGCGCGAACCTGCTCCAGGTTTGTAACGAGCGGCCGGTCGGCCGGCTCGAGGCGGCGGAGCAGGCACTCGAGCCGGTATGTGCCCACTGCGTCCGCTACGGCTTCCGGTATCTTCGACTCGGCCGCAATAAGGGCGCTCTCGCGCCGGGCGACCAGTCCGCGCGCGCCGGGCGCCGGGGCGCCCCTTACGATCACCTGGAAATGGTCCGGATCCAGAAAGCCCTCGGTGCGGAAGTCGTCGAGCACCGACGAGGCGTCGATAACGCGGATGCCGCACGATACCGGCGCGAGCGCAAGGGCTACGGCGAGGACCGCTATAAGGCGGGCTGAGAGATGTGTTATTGCGTTCATTAAAATCCCGTCCATGATGCCTGTCCAGTTTCGTATGCTACAGCATACCGCCCCTCTGTCAAGGGTTTCGTCCCTACGGCTCCTTTTTAAGAAGCCCGATGATATCCTGTATCTTGTCAGCGTTCGGGTGGTCGGGTTTCAGGGCCAGCACCCGCTCGAAGTTGCTTATGGCCTTCTGCTTGTCCTTTAATCTGCGGTAGTATATCATTCCAAGCTCCTCATGCCCCTGCCAGTTGCTCTTGTTGATCTGCACCGAGCGCTCGAAGGCGCGCGCCGCGTCCTCGTAGACGCCCTTGTCGCGGTAGGCGATCCCCTGGAAGAAATGGGCCTTCGAGTCGAGGGGGTTTATCTCGAGCGCGGTCTTGTACTCCTCGATCGCTTCGTCGTAGAGCTTGGCCTCGCGGTAGGCGTTAGCCAGGTTGTAGTGCGCGTCGTAGGACCTGGGGTCATTGGACGCGGCCAGCCTGTACTGCTGAATGGCCTTGTCGTTGAGGTTGTTCCGGGAATAGAGGTTTCCAAGGTTGATATAGGCCTTGGCGTAATTGGGGTTCTTGGCGATGGCCTTCGAATAATACTCTATGGCGGCATTGTCGTCCTTAAGCGCCTCGTGGGCCTTGCCCAGCTCGTAGAGCGTGGCGTAATCGTCGCTCTTGATGGACAGGGCCTTCTGGTAGAGGGTGATGGCCTCGCGGTACTGCCTCTTCTCGGCGTTTATAAGTCCTAGGTTAAAATAGGCCTGGAAGTAATTGGGATCGAGCTCGATGGTCTTTTGGTAGAACTGCGCGGCGTTGTTGTACGACTTCATCTCATGGTATGTCTCGGCCAGTTTGAAATTGGTGTCGGGGTTGTTGGGCCTAAGCTCGCGGTCCTTGGAGAACTGGGCGAGCGCCTCGGAAAAGTTTTTGCTCTTCAAATAGATATCGCCCAGATTGAAATAGGCGCGGTCCAGTTTTGGGTCCTGCCGTATGGATGTCTTCAGATCGTTGATGGCCCTGGCCTGGTCGTTCAGCTTGTAATGGGTCAGGCCGCGCGAGTAATAGGCGCGCGGGAAGTCGGGTTGAATCTCCACCGCTTTGTTGAAATGGCGAAGGGCCGTGTCGAATCTGTTGTTCATATAGTGGATAAGCCCCAGCCTGTAATGCGAATCGGCGTTTTTGGGATTGGCCACCACCGCCTTTTCAAAGGATTTTTGGGCCTCCTCATCCAGCTTGTTGTGGTAATATATTCGTCCTCGCCAGTAGTGGGAGTAGTCGTCGTTCGGTTCGATCTCGGTCGCCTTGCCGTAGGCTTTAAGAGCGTTATCATAGTCCTTGGCGTCGCGGTAGCGGTCGCCGAGTTCGCGCCACCTGGCCCCGTCGCCCCTGGTTTCGGGCGGTCGGGACGTCTTCTCGCCCGGGTCCTCGCCCATGTCGGCGCGCGGGCCTACGTCGCGACGGCCGGCCACCCGGTCGCCGCCCGGCCCGTCGCCGGCCCCTTCGCCGTCGAGGCGCGAGCCACCGTCGCCTCGCGACGCTATCCGCCCGGAGCCGCTAAGCTTGGCAAGCGCGGCGAGGTACTTGCGCTGGAGGTTTTTATCGCGGCTGTTGTTGGTAAGCGCCTGCCGGTAGTACTTCACCGCGCCGGGATAGTCGGCGTCCCTGGCGTAGATGTCGCCCAGGCGCTCAGCGGCGAGGGCGTCGCCTGGATCGGCCTGAAGGGCCTTCATGAAGGCGGCTATGGCCCTGTCGGTATTGCCCCTTCTAAGCTCGGCCTCGCCGACGCCGCGGTGATACTTCGACACGCGAGGATCGATGTCCGCCGCCTTCTCGAAGTTCTTGAGGGCGTTTCCGTAATCGCGCGCCCGCATATAGAGGTTCCCCAGGTTGTAGTAGCCCTCCGGATCGTTCGGATTCTCCTTTATGCCCTTCTTTAAAATATCGATTGCGCCGCGCAGATCGCCGTTTTTAAGGCGCTGCCGGGCGATGTTCCAGTAGCTCTCCTGGTACTTCGGTGCCACGGCCACGGCCTTCTTGTATTCACGCAGCGCGGCGTCGAGCTTGTCCTGGTCGTCGTAAACGTTGCCCAGCTTGTTGTAGGCAACCGGCATTTTTGGGAAGGCGCGCTTGGCGCGTTCCAGCGCGGCGATGGCCTTCTCGTAGTCGCCCTTAAGCGCGTATGCGTGTCCCAGCTCGTTCAGCGCGGCGTAATTGTCCGGGTCGATTGCCAGGGCCCTTTTATAGTAGTCTATTGCGCGGTCGATACCCCCGATCGATTTGTAGAGGTTCCCGATCTTGACAAGGATGTCCACGTTGGACGGGTCGGTCTCCAGGAGCTTTTCGTACAGACCGATCTGTTTTACGCGAAGGTCTTCGATATCGCGCAGCGGGTCGGCCGCGCTCCGATAGATTAGATAGGCGCCGCCGGCCAGAAGCAGCAGAATGAGCGCGGCGATTCCAATGTTACGCGCCGTGTTGTCCCTGCGGAATGATGCCATGTTTACGCCTCCCCGTTTAGAGTCCGTCGTCGCGGTATATGTCTTCAAGCTTCGATTTGGTTTTTTTGGCCTCGTGGCCCGCGGCCTTGTCCTCGGCCTTGCGGTCGGTCTCGCGGAGCACCGCGCCCCCCAGGTGCAGGGCCTCCTCTATGGAGATATCGCTTCCCACCGGAGGCAGAACGAAATTGGGGTCTTTAAGGAGTTCTATGGCGCGCCGAATCTTTTCGTATTGAGGGTCCTCGGGAGCCATGGCGAGGTATTTCTCCCAACTGGCGATGGTCCCCTGCTTGTCGCGCTCCAGCATGAGATGGGTCAGGCCGATGTGATAATACGCATACTTGATTTTTTTGTCCAGACCGAAGGCGCGCTCGAAGTTCTGCACTGCCGGGGCGGCCTCTTTCTTATAGTAATAAATCTGGCCCAGCCTGAAATATTCCTCGGCGCTTTTGGGATCGAGCTCCAGGGCCTTTTTATAAAGCTCCATGGCGCCATCCAGGCGTTTTTTATGGAGAAAGATGTCGCCAAGGTATGAATAGGCCAGCCGGTTTTCGGGGTTCTTTTTAAGCTCCTCTTGAAGAAGGATCTCCGCCATCTCGAACTTCCGCTCGTAGAAGTAAGCGGTGGCCTTCTTGAAGCCGTCGTCCTCCGGGGCGTTCTTCGCCTTGGCCCCGGGCTGTGCCGGGGACACTCCAGCGGAGAGCGCGAGAGCCGCTATAAGGATTATGGTCTTTATGCCTCTCATCGTGCAGCTTCCCTTTACACCTATCGTCATTAAGGGGGCCAGGCTGAACATCCGTGCGGCCGAAGCCCCTTCTTCGTTCAAGGTACTATACTGCACGGATCGTTTCACCTGTAAACGCAAAAAACAGGGGGTGATGATGGCTTCCGTTCAGGCGCCGTCGCCCGCGAAATGGGAGTAGAGCAGCGCATCGTACATCTCGGTGCCGAAGGCCTCGGCGAGCGCGTCCATGCGGGCCAGGTGGGAGGCCTTTGCGCGGAGAAGGTCCCCGAAGGCCGCGCGCCAGGACTCGTCGTAGGAGCGCGGATTATCGTCGATAAGGCTGCCTGCCGCGCAGCGCGCCCCCGCGAGCGCGTAGCGGATGCCCTCGCCGGTCAGCGGATCCACGTGGACCGCGGCGTCGCCGAGGAGGAGCCAGTCGTCGCCCGCGCAGGGAAGGTCGAAGAAGGCCGGGTCGCACACCGAGGGGATGAGCGCCGCGTAGCGTGAGACGGCACGCGCGGAAGGGTGTTCGCGGGCGAGAAAGTCGTCCAGGCGGGCTAAGAGCGCGGTCACGCCGAGATCGCCCATACGTGAAAGGATGCCGGCGCTCTGGTGCGTTCCGCGGTCGAAAAGCCACAGGTAGCCCCTGAGGTCTTCACACCGGATAAGCGGATGCTCCGGCCGCGCGCCTTGGACGGTATAGCCGCAGCACAGGGAGCGGTGCGGGCGCGGGATGGGGGTGGCGACGCTCGCGCGCACCATGCTCCGGACTCCGTCGGCGCCCGCCACAAGGCTTGCCGCGTATGTGCTTTCACCCGTGCTGAGCGACCAGCCCGTTTTTCCCCGGTCGAGGCGTACGATCCGCTCGCTGACAAAGCGAGCGCCGCATCGGACGGCGCGGTCGATAAGGTATTCGCCCAGGTCCTGCCGCGAGAGAACGGGAAAGGGGCGCTCCGACGGCCTGATCGACTCGTTGGACCGGGGACCGGTACAGCGCAGCGCGGTCGAGAAATATACCGGGTGGGGGTACGCCGTAAAATAGTCGAATTCCTCGAAGGCGCCGGGGCCGAGCATCCCGCCGCATGGTTTTTCCCACGGGGCGCGGTGGTCGAAGAGCAGCACCCGCATGCCCGCGGCGGCGCACCCGGCGGCGAGAACGGCGCCGGCTGGGCCCGCTCCGACGATGGTGATGTCGGAATTCCTCATATGTTTTTCTAAGAGTATATACTATCGTTTTTTGTTATAAATAAGCGAGAAATAAAACGATCCGGAAGTTATATCAGGACTTCAACGTCGTACTGAATTTCCTTTAATGGTTTACTTAACGACAATAAGTTGTAATAGTTAAAATAATTAATGAGTTGACAAATTTCTTAAATTCGCATGGAGATTGCGCTATGTGCAATGTTGATAGAATAATTGGAGGTAGTATATGGCAGATTTTGTTGATTATGTAGCGGCCGCTGCGACTGAGGATGGGAATAATCTGGGTAATGATTTGGTCCAGGCGATAAAGGGCATAGATGACCCAACAAAGCTGATGGAATGGTTCCATGGGCAAAGCAGAACTGACGGAGTGAAGTTTGACGGTGTCTCGCTGGAGGATTGTAAAAAATTAATCGCTGGCAAGAAGGGCATCGTTAAATATGGTGATTTAGTCAGCGTCAAGAATGGCTACTGATACTTGTAAAATACTGCCGTTTTTACTTCTCGTCGCACTAGTTTTGCCAAGTTCGCCCGTCCATGGAACGGTATCTGTATCGGACGGGCTAATTGCTGTTCAGGATGCGATTACTTCCACAATAAAGCTTGCCGGTACATGGCAATTCATCCCTGATGGTTCCTCCAGATACAAAGATGCAGATGCTAAATACGATCAGGAATTTTATGAAAAAATCAATGATCCAAGCATTTGGAAACGGTATTACCCCTCGGATAAAGATTATAACGTCGGCTGGTTCAGACTCGAAATTATTCTCCAAACTCCTCAAAATTATTTCCTTATGTTGCCCTTGGGGAAAAGAGGCTCCCAGATATATATAAACGGTATCTTGCTTCACGAAACTCGCCCGTATTCCCTCGATGGATTTGTACAACCCATCGCCAGCAAGCCGGAACTGGTCAGTATTCCCTCAAGCTTTCTCTTTGAGGGTAAGAACCTTCTTGCCATAAAAACCGCCTCTATCGACGGCTGGGGTGGTTTCATGAGCTCCATATTAATCGGATCACCGGATGCGGTTAAAAAGTACTGGGCGCGATATATGATGCTATATGCATCGTTATCGATAGTAGCTATTTTTTTATCTGCATTTTTCTTTCTCTTCTTTCTGGCTCGAAGGCATGACTTGTTTTATTTATCGTTTTCCGGCCTGTGCATGGCGCTGGCCTTATGGGCACTTGGCTTTACGGGATTGGGATTTTACCTTGTAGACAATCAATTGGTTTTTAATATTTTAACTTACATCGGTGGAATTTTATCAATAACGACAGCTCTTAATTTCCTGTATGAGTATCACGGAATTAAGAAGAATACGTTCATTTCAGTTTATACAATCATTTATTATATTATGGCGGTTCTCGTAGTCGTGGAGCATTTTGCCACTGGCGGTATTTATTATTTTAATAAGTATATTTACAATGTGTTCATCAATTTGAATGCTGTTTATATACTCTGCGTTATTTACATTAATGTGAAAGCTGTCCGGTTGAAAAAACCATTTGCATACAGGCTTTTATTCGGACATCTGCTAATTATAGTCAGCTTGGCGTATAGTTCAATTTCCTTTCTAAGTTATGGGAATGACCCAATCATTATGGAAGGGTTTTTCGCGATGGCCCTTGTTTTTTCGACCGCACTCGCATCCCGATTCGCACAGGTCCACACTGCTCTCGAAAAGGCGCACGACGACCTCCTCGTCATCGACAAAATGAAGGACGAGTTTCTGGCCACCACCTCGCACGAGCTGCGCACGCCCCTGCACGCCATCTCGGGCATGGCGGAGATCATGGAGACCAGCCCGGACGAGCCGCCCACCGAAAAGCAGAGGGAGGGCCTCTCCATCATCCGCCGGAGCGCCGACCGCCTGGCGCGCCTTGTGGACGACATTCTGGATTTCAGCAGGCTCCGGGCCGGGCGGGTGGACCTCCTGGTGGAGGAGGTCGACATAGAGTCGCTCCTGAACGGTCTGGCCTCGCTCGCCGGCGTTCTGACGGGCGATAAACCGGTCACCGTGCGCGTCGAGGTGGGCGAAAACCTCCCGGTCATCGTGGGCGACCGGCACCGCATTGAACAGATACTGCTCAACCTTCTGGCCAACGCGGTCAAGTTCACCGACGAGGGTGAGGTGACGCTGACGGCGCACACCGAGGGCGAGGGCGTCAATATCGCGGTGCGCGACACCGGCTGCGGCATAGAATCCGAGGACATGGCGCACATCTGGAACCCGTACCGCCAGCTCGAAACGGCCGACACCAGGCGGCACGGCGGGGTGGGACTGGGCCTCGCCATCACCCGCCAGCTTGTGGAGATGCACGGCGGGCGCATAAGCGCCGTCAGCATGCCCTGCAAGGGGAGCCTTTTCACCGTATGG
>MVZN01000015.1 GCA_002069125.1 Spirochaetes bacterium ADurb.BinA120 | reverse complement strand
CTACGAGGCGCGCGACACCCTTCAAATCTACGCGGACGCCACAGTGCTGCAGCAGGCCTTTTTTATGGCGAGCCTCGCATGGATGCACCTGTGGGGCCTGTCGAAGGCGATTGAAAAATCCGGTATGGATCCGGCAGCCCTTCCCATCGAAGCGGAAGGGGACTCGGGGAAATCGTTTTTTGTTGGGCGAGCGCTCGCCTCGCGCTTTTACCTCGGCGTGGAGTTCCCTTTGTTTTTTGGAAAGGTCGATTCCGTATTGGCAAACGAGCGGGCGGTTGTGGACTGCGCACCGGAATTCTACAGCGGTTCGTAGCCCTCCGGCTGCGCCTATATTCCGGACATAAGGGGCTGCGAATAATTGAAGGCGATCGAGAAGATCTGCCAGCCGAAATATCCGATCAGCGCCACAAGCAGCACCAGAAGCCCCACCTGCATGCGGTCGATGTACTTTTCCGGAAAGGCCTTGCCCATACGGTGAAGCACGTGCGCGATGAAGATGAGGTAGCCCCCCAGCCCTGCGCATCCCCCGAGAACAAAGAGCAGTTTTATAAGAGGCGTGATCTCGCTGAACACCGAGAGGTCGATGAAGAGCTTAAAGCCGATTATCCACCATATTATGATGCCGGGGTTCGTAATGGCGATGCTGAAGCCCGTTAAAAAGGAGAAGCGCTTTTTATACACGAGCGGAGAGTCCTCGGGATGGTAGACGTGGCGGTATTCCCGATAGGAGCGGTATAAAAGAAACGACAGCACCAGAATGCCGAGCGAATAGATGATTATCTGGGATTGCTTTAGTACCAGAAAGTGCCCTATTCCGAAAAGGGTGAGCGTTCCGTATATGAAGTCGGAGGTCACGGACCCTGCCGCCACGGCCAGGGCCGGCATAAGGTGACCGTTTATGGCCTTTTTGGCGACATCGACCTGCACGGCGCCTACCGGAATGGCCGAAAGAAAACCAAGAAACAGGCTGAATCCGATCAGCACCGAGAATTTCAAAAAAATGACCCAGTTCATGACGCAATCTGCCTTTGTACCCGGTTATTGGCGTATTTGTCAAATAAAATTAGCGTATTACCTAATTCAGGGCTGCGGGCCTCGCGCCCACGGCGCTCAGAGCTATCCCCGGATGTGCCAACCGCCGGGAGGGGTTCTACTTTTTCTCTGAATATTTTTCCATTCGACTTTATAACGATAAAAAAGCGAGAGCCTTCTCTGGGATTATAAAAAAACGCAGGTACTCCTAAACGCCCCCGGCGCTTTGCGCCACCCCCGGAGGGGGTTTTGCTGATGCCTATGGCCGAGCTTTCAACTATTCAACTCACCCCCTAACCCCCTCTCTTTGAACGAAAGAGAGGGGGGATCGTGCCACGATCCATATGAAATTTCAAAGGTACATCCAGACTAATTTATCTGAAGCCTCTACTGCCGACCGGATATCGGATATCGCAAGAAAGCTTGATATTCAAACTCCCCCTTCTCTTGCCCGAAGAGAAGGGGGCCGGGGGGATGAGTTCGGAGAGCTTCCGGCGACCGGGAGTCTTCTGAACAGCGCACGATCGAGCGCCACCCCCGGAGGGGGTTTTGCTGATGCCTATGGCCGAGCTTTGAACTTTGAACTACTCGACGCCCTCACCCCCCGGCCCCCTCTCCCATTAAGCTCGGAAGAGAGGAGAGGGGGAGTTCTCATGAGAGAAGGAGTTCTAAATCATAACCATAAAATACCTTCCCACAAACTTTCTACTTTCGACTTGTGACTTTCGACTATTTTCCTTTCCACTTTGAACTTTTAACTGCTTACAACCTCCCCCTTCTCTTGCCCGAAGAGAAGGGGGCCGGGGGGATGAGTTCGGAGAGCCCCGTCTGCCGAAGGCTGGATTCGCTACATCGTGGCTTTCGCGCCCGCGTAGAAGGAGCGCCCGGTTGTCCGGTAACCCGCCACATACTGGAAGTCCGCATTCGTGAGGTTGTCGATTCGGCCGAACACCTGTAAGTGATCGTTCAGCCAGTACGAGGCGTACAGGTCCAGCCGGTGGTAGTCGTCGAGCGTCACGTCGTACTGAGTAAACATGGCGTCAAACCATACGTCATCGCGTTTGCCGCCGTAGGTGTACGAGAGATTGAGGTTCCCCCCGGGCAGAAAGGCCCAGTTGAGGTTGGCTCCCGCCTGATATTTCGGGCGGCGCAGCAACTCCTCGCCCGTCTCCCTGTCCTCGGTGTCAAGATAGGTGAAGCTCGCTATAAGCGAGAGGGTTTTAAACGCCTTGATTGTAATGGCCGATTCGATTCCATTTACGCTTGCGCGGCCAATATTGGTTGTTTTCCACATGGAATCCATCCCGAACATGTCCTTATAGCTTGAATTGAAATAAGTGAGCTCGAGAAGCAGAAGTCCGTTTGCCAGAGGCTGCTCTATGCCGGCCTCCCAGCTTGTGCTTCGCTCGGGATCGAGGCCCTTGTTGCCATAGGTGGGATCGTACAACTGGTAGATCGACGGCGCCTTGAAGCCGGTGCCGTAGAGCGCCTTGAGGCGCGTGCCGGTGACCGGCATCGCAAACGAGCTGTTGGCCTGCCAGGTGAAGCGAGATCCGAATTCCTGGTGGTCGTCCACGCGAACGCCGGCGGTGGTGAACCAGCGTTCGAAAAGGCGCAGGTGATCCACCAGATAAAGCCCCCGGCTGTCGAGGCGTTTGGCGTTCATCTCGCTCGTATTGGGCCCGAAGCCGTAGTCGGAATGGTCGTAGAGCGACACCTCGTCGACGCGATATTCCGCGCCCGCAATTATTCTGTTTAACGATCCCATCGTGAAAGTGTTTCGCCACTCCACCTTCTTTTGATTTCCCTGATACCAGCTATTGACGTCCTCGGTCACGCCGTCGTGAGAGCTGTCCTTGTAGCGGCGCATGGTATCCAAGTACATAAAGCTCAGATTATGGCTCCACCATTCGGCGAGTGTCTGGTCTAACGATGCTTTGGCCGACAGGTTTTTTGTGTAGGCCCTGTAGTTTGGATCGTCCGCGTAGCCGCCGTCGTCCAGGTCGGCCTTCGCGTCGGTGTAGCGAAGGCTGAAATCCAACCAGGCTTCGTTAAGCACGCGCATTCCCAGGCGGCTCGAGAGAGTGGTGTTGTAATAGCCGTCCTTCTCCGGGTCTTCCGTCGCGCCGGGGGCCTTTGCGGCCTGAGAGAAGCCCTTTGTGTCGGTTCGGCCTGCCGCGAACGAGTAGTAGGCGTCCTCGCTCCCCCCGTTTACCGATATAGATTCGCGGAATGTGGAGTAGGCCCCGGCCTCGGCCTTTACGCTAAGGCTTGGCTTTCCCTTTCCGCGTTTGGTGACTATGTTTATCACCCCGCCAGTCGCGTCCGAGCCGTACAATAAGCTCTGCGGTCCGCGAAGCACCTCTATACGCTCCACGTTGTCCGCTGTCAGGTTGGCAAAATCGAAGGAGCGGTCGGAGGCCGAGGGATCGTTCGACTCCACGCCGTCGATTAGGATGAGGGTGTTTCCGGACTTGGCCCCCCGAATAAATACGTTCGCCTTGCCGCCGAAGTCGTTCTCGCGGACTATGGTGAGTCCCGGAACGTCTTTAAGGAGGTCGACTACGTTCGCCTTGCCGCGCTCTTCGATCTCCTTCTCGGTGATGATGGTGACCGAGGCGCCGGTTTCGCGTTTGTTGATGTTGGATTTCGTGGCGGTGACAACCACTTCGCCGATGACGGTCTTTTCCTCCGGCGTCGCATCACCGGCGGGTGTATCCTGGGCCCATGCTGCCGACGAGCAGAGCAGGGCGGTAAGTACTAACAGGTTTAACGATCTTGGTTTAAGCATATACTCCTCCGTGTAGGTGTATTGCGCACGGACAGGCTTCGGAGCGGCGGCATGGGCCCCATGGGCCAGGTGTCAAGCTCGCCGGCCATCGTCTGCGTTTCCGGACGCTTTTGCATTGGATAATCTACGGAGGGGTCGTGTGAGTGAGCTTTTGGGGCCGTTCTCCCTGAAAAACAAAAAACGCGCTCGGGGCGCGTTGGTCTTTCGGGGAAGTGCGGCCCTTTAAAGGCCGAACTACTCACCGGTTCCCGTTCCTCGAGGATATCCAGTAAAAGGAGTTCCTGGCTCATCCGCGCGGGCGCGGAATTACAGTTGCGGGACAGCGCGGGATTTTCACCCGCTTCCTCCTGCCGGGATTTTCCACCGGCACATCTATCATAGCATGCCGCTTGGGAGTTGTCAATAATAAATTACGATATTGACAGCCGGGGGCGTTGGGCCGAGTATTGGGGCGTGTCCGGTTTCAGATATGTCGAATTTAACTCAATCGAAGGGCTGCGCGGCGAGCTTGCGGCAGGTCGGATTTCGCTTGTCGCAGTATGCAGCTTAGAGATGGAGGAGCTCGACTTTCCCTCCGGCCCGGTCATTTCAGCGCTTACCGATGGGGAGCGCTCCCGGCTGGGGACTGTCCGGCACCCCGGCGCGCGCGGCCGCTACCTCGCCTCGCGCCTGCTCGTAAAGGCGGTCTGCGCGGCCCTGGGCGGAACGCCCGCCATCTCGGTCGAAACGGCGGCCGGCAGCGGCGGACGCCTCGTCCTGAACGGCCCACTGGCCCGAAGCCATGTTTCCCTTTCCCACACCCGGGGGGCCGCTGCGTTCGCGATATCAGCAACCGCGCCGATAGGAGTAGACATAGAACGATTCAGAAGGCCGCCGCTTGCTGTCGCTAAAAAATATTTTTCGGCCGTGGAGCTCGACGCTATCGAAAGCGCCGAATCCCCTTCCGCCGGGTTTTTCCGTCTGTGGACGCTCAAGGAGTCGCTTGCGAAGCTCGAGGGGAAGGGGATTTTGCGGGTCCTTCGAGAATACGAATTTTCGTTTGCGGACGGCCGGGCGCGGTGCAGGAACAAGACGAACGGCCTGCCCCCGCCGGCACGGTTCGAGAGCGCGATACTGGGAAGATACGCGCTGGGCGCTGCCTTCGGAGGGGCCGATGCGCAACCGGTGCTCGCCGGGCCGATGGATCTCGGGGGGCTTATGCGTGCGGCCCGCATCCTCTGAAGGCGGCCCCGGCGCGTCCGGGGCCCTCGGGCGGGCGCCCATCAGGATAGGCCTATGGACTCCAGGTACTCATCGTAGTTTACTTCGCTCAGGGCGTCGAGCTCCCTGAGTTCGCAGCCCACCTTGATAATCTTGTTCTCCAGAATCCCGATATTTCGTATAACGGCAAAACAAGAGGCCTTCTTGTTCGCCGGCAGGTTGAGGTCGAAATAGACGTAGCTGTTCTCCTTGAAATAGCGGATAAAACGGCGCTCCTTGAAGACGATCCCCACTCCGTTTTTCGAAACGTCCGAAACCAGCAGACGCTCGTCGGAAACGGGGAAAACCTTGTATTTGTTGAATAGCTCCTCCACCACGATCGCCATGCGCTTGACGATAAGGAGAGCCGATTCCGAGAGAGGCTCCGCGCCGTTGCACTGGATGTAGCCATAGGGAATGCGGGCCTTGTAGAGCACGGGCACCGACACCTCGGATATGATGTTTTTACGGTTGATCAACTGGTAATCCTTGCCGTAGATGTTGTTGAGATAGTAGTTGAAAAATGCCTGGTCTTTTGCGCCATTTTTGTTGTTTATGTCGCTTATAAGATACGGGGGCTTTATGTCATAAAAATATTTCATGCGCAAGTCGGTCATTCCCTCGTTGCAGAAGAATATCCTGACCTGCTTGAACTGCTTCTCGAGGTCGAAGCGGACGATCTCCTTTACGTGGTCGACCTTCTTGCTTTCCATGGCAAGGGAATTCTGTATGATGAAGTCGGAGATCACGCTCGTGACGTAGATGATGTTTTTTCCCTGCCCGCCGATGTCCACGATCCTGCGGTCCTCCCTGCGCATGGCCGAGATGATCTGGAACTTGATCGGGATGAAGATATAGGAATCGTCCTCCTGTTTCTCGACGAGCTTGAGGTTCGCGTAGATCGTGTACGATTCGTTGCGCGTAAAGATGAGGCAGTTGTCGTACATGTTTTTAATGTATGGGATCCGGAGGGCCGCCATGCCGTCCGTATAGCCGAAGAACTCGATTTTAAGGTCGCCGTTCTTGGTCCGAAGATACACCTTCTTTTGAAGGAAGAACTTGTAAAAAATCTTCTCGAACAGGTTTTTGTCCGTTATGGTTTTTATGAGTTCCGCCATCGGTGCCGTCCCGCGGCCTAAAGCGCGTCACTCAAAGAGCGCGCCATCTCCGTGAGGTCGCCCAGGTCCTGCTCCAGCCGTTGTGCCTGGAAGATGCGCTTTTCCTCTTTGGCCTGTTCGTATTTTTCGAAAAGCGAGGCCATAACCGTCTTCAACGCCTCCATCTCGCGCTCCACCGACGAGGTGGGCGCCGTTCCGTAGTGCGCCGAGGTCCTCTCCATGGTGGCGAGGTCCACAATGTCCCCCCATCGCGGGGCGCTCGTTTCGTATCCGAATCGTCCTCGGACCGAATCGGCGAACGCAAGCGAGGCGGACTCCTCCCCGTGTACGACGAAGACCCTGAGTCGGTCGTTCTTGATATAGCCCATCCACTCGAGCAGGCGGTCGCGGTCGGCGTGGGCCGAAAATCCGCCAAGCGTGTGGATTTTGGCGCGCACGGCGACGTCCTCGCCGTAGATGCTTACGCGCTTCTCCCCGTCCACGAGCCGCCTGCCAAGCGTACCCTCGGCCTGGTAGCCGACAAAGACCACGCACGAGTCCTTGCGGTACAGGTTGTTCGCCAGATGGAACTTGATCCGGCCGGCGGTACACATCCCCGATGCCGCTATGATAATGGATCCGCGCGTTTCGTTCAAGCTTTTTGATTCCTCGGTGGTGCGGGTGTAGCGAAGTCCCGGAAACTCGAGCGGATTGTCGCCGGCGGCGAGCAGGGCGCGCATCTCGTCATTGAACAGGCGCGAATTTTTTTTGAAAAGCTCCGTGGCCGAGATCGCGAGCGGCGAATCAATATAAACGGGTATATGGGGGATCTCATCGTTTTTTATGAGACGCCCAAGGACGTATATTATCTCCTGCGTGCGTTCGATGGCGAAAGAGGGGATGATGATGTTGCCCTTGCGGTTGTACGAGTCGAGGATGATCTGCTTGAATTCAAGGAATGTGTCCTCCCGGCTCTTGTGCAGGCGGTCGCCGTAGGTGGATTCGATAAGCAGAATGTCCGCCTCGTCCGCCGTCTCGGGGTCGTGGATGATGGGCTGGCCCTTTGTGCCCAGATCCCCCGAAAAGACGAACTTTGTGGTGCGCCCGTTCTCCTCGACCCACAGTTCGATGAATGCCGAGCCCAAAATGTGACCGGCGTCCCGAAAGCGGGCCCTTACGCCCCTGACCACCTCGAAGGTCTCGCCGTATCTCTTCGGCGAAAAGAACTCGAGCGATTTTACCGCGTCCTCGGATGTGTAGAGGGGCGGGACGGGATCGCGCCCCAGCTTTTTCTGCTTCCGATTGATCCATTCGATGTCCATCTCCTGGATGTGGGCGCTGTCGGGAAGCATTATGCCGCAGAGGTCGGCCGTCGCGTCGGTCGCGTAGATCGGGTTGGAGTATCCGTCCTTTACGATTTTCGGGATGAGGCCGCTGTGGTCGATGTGCGCGTGAGTGAGGAGTATGGCGTCGACCTCGCCGGGGGCGTAGATGAGATGCTGGAAATTCCGCTCCTTCAGTTCGCGGCGGCCCTGAAACATGCCGCAGTCGATCATTATGGTAAAGTCGCCGTTCTTGAGGATGTACGAGGAACCGGTGACGGTCCCGGCCCCGCCCACAAATTCAATTTTCATTCCATAGCTCCGTTACGCCCCCGGCCGGATGACGCCTCCATAGGGCCGAAGGGCGATATGAAACCCAGCGTATCATCGTTGGGACTTGCTTACAAGTTTTATTGCGTTTCCGTTATCGATCCGTCCACAATGGTAATCGTACGGCCTGTTATCGAGGCGATCCCGGCGTCGTGGGTAACCACCACGATTGTGGCGCCGTTTTCCCTTCCCAGCTCGAAAAGCGTATTCATAAGCACCCGGGAGTTCTCACTGTCCAGGCTCCCCGTGGGCTCATCGGCCAATATGATGTCCGGCCTGCCCACTATGGCCCGTGCGACGGCTATGCGCTGGCATTCCCCGCCGGAAAGCTCGCCGGGACGGTGGTCTAGGCGGTCCTCCATGCCGAAGCGCTCGATGACCGAAATCGCGGCGGCCCTCGCGGCCTGGCGGCGATCCCGCCGGATGAGCATCGGCATCATTACGTTTTCGAGCGCCGTGAAGTCCGGAAGCAGATTATGAAGCTGGAATACGAAGCCGATGTGACGGTTGCGGAACATCGAGAGGTCCTCCACCGAAAGGCCGGAGAGCTCGCGCCCCAGCACCGAAAGGCTTCCCGACTGAAAGCCGTCTAAGCATCCCATCACGTTAAGCAGGGTCGACTTGCCCGCCCCCGAGGGCCCCATGATCGAAACGATCTCGCCTTCGCCGATAGAAAGGGACACCCCCTTCAATACGCGAAGGGCGTTTCGCCCGGTGCCGTAAACCTTCTCTATGCCGTCGGCCTTTATGATGGCGCTCTTTTCCATTTTCGGTGCCCTATTCGTATCGTATGGTCTCGACAGGCTGGAGGCGCGAGGCGTGCCAGGAGGGGAATATTGCGGCTACGGTGGAGAGGAACACGGCAAAGGCGGCTATGAGGACCACGAACTCCGGTTTTATCTCGGTCGGGATGGTGTCGATGTAATAGACGCTTTTGGGGACGAGGGTGATGTTGAAATAGAAGCCCAGGTCGAACGCTGTGTAGATGTATCCCATTACCGCGTTTATGGTCTTCTCGATCCAGCGGATAACGGACTCCAGGTTGAGGGACGCGTAGAGCCCGCCCGCGACGCCGGCCACCGTCCCGATCACCCCGATGAAGAAGCCCTCGAGCACGAAGATAGCCATTATCGAGATCGGCGTAGCCCCCATCGATTTAAGAATCCCAATGTCGCGGCGCTTCTCCATCACGACCATTACGAGCGTGCCCATAATTGAAAAGCCGGCCGAAATGATTACCAGAAACAGTATTATCGTCATGATGAGCTTTTCGAGCCTGAGCGCGTAGAACAGGTTCTGGTTGCGCTGTTCGGCGGTAAGGGTCTGATAGCTGAAGCCGACCGCCGACTGGATTCGGGAGGACATGTAGTCCATTCGGTAGATGTCGTCTATCTTGACGCCGATGCCCCAGGCTATGTTTCCCAGGCTGTAGAGCCGCTGGGAGGCCCCCAGCGACATAAGGATGAGCCGCGTGTCGAATTCGTAGTAGCCCGTTTTAAAAAAACCGGCCACGCGGAAGCTCCCCATGCCGGGGCTTACGCCTGTCGAGGCCGTAAGGCGGCCCCTTGGAACAATGAGCTCTATGGAATCGCCGATTCGTATGCCGTAATTGAGCGCCATCTCCGCCCCGATGAAGACATTCCTGTCGCTTGAATAGCTTTTCGGCCCCTCGGTGATGAATTTCGCCGTGTCCCCGGGGATCTCCTTCGCCGAACCGATTCCCCGGATCATGACCGGCGTGATCGCCGTGCCGTAACGGAAAAGGCCCTGTCCCTGAAGATAGGGGCTCGCGGAGCGGACGCCCTTGAGGTCGAGTATCTTTACCGTAAGCGCCGCGTAATCGGAGATGCCCTCCCCGCCGTCGCCGGAATAGCCGGATACGGTGATGTGAGAGTCGACGTCGAGTATCCTGTCCTTTATCTGGCCCTGAAAGCCGGTCATTACGCTGATGACCACGATGAGGATGAAGACGCCGAGAAACACTATTACGACGGAAAGCATGGTGTTGAACGAAATAAACCTCTGGCTCTTCCTGGCCTTCAGGTAGCGCAGGCCGACAAACAGTTCGTACAGGCTCATTCATATTCCCGGGAAACGATAGTATGCGCGACAAATGAGGGTACTTCCGGCGTCGTATTTGTCAATAGTAATTATGGCGTCCCGTCCCGGCCCGCCTTGCCCCCTCCCGGCGCATAAAGGTTCGGATATGCGTCCGTTAGGGGAACCTTCATAATCCCGGTATAAATTATCGAAAAAATCGAATAATATTTGACATATTATATCGATTAATGCAGTATATACTGTTACCAACAGGTAGAGAGGCTTAGGATCGGCACACTCCGGTTTTCCCCCGTGGAAAAGCAATAGAGAAGCGGATTCAGACGCAGAGCTCTGCCCCAGGCTTCATGCCGCAAATTAATGGTAAGGAGTTTTTACAATGCCTAAAGGTGTGGTAAAATGGTTTAACGACAAAAAAGGGTTCGGGTTCATCAAGCAGGAGAACGGTAACGACGTGTTCGTCCATTACACGGGGATCGGCGGGGACGGATTCAAGACTCTTGCCGAAGGTGACAATGTCGAGTTCGAGGTGGAGAACGGCGAAAAGGGTCCAAGGGCCGTTTCGGTTAAAGTGATATAACGCATACCGGCCGCACGGAACTGATTCAGGAAGAGAGTGTCCCGCACTCTCTTTTTTTGCGCGCCGTAAAAAAATTCCTTGACCGGTCTCCGGCGCCCATGTCTATAAATTAATGGCTTCTCGCTTCTCCCGAATGTGCGCAATGCCACGTCCACGGCGGGGGAGGCAGGTTCGCAATCAATTGTACCTATATGGAGTGCAAAATGCCGAGGAGATATTCATACCCTCTCGTCGGGCTTTGCGCGGCCGTCGCCTTGATCGCCGTTCTAAGCCTTTCGGGTTTAATGCCCTCCGACACGCCCGCCACGCAGACCGACATCCACAGCCTTTTTCTCACGGAGGGTGACTATATTGAGTTTGTTGTCGCCAAGGTCGATTTCGACGACATCGAGCTCAGGGTCGTCGATATCCAAAAGGGCGACAACTTCTGGAAGATCGCGCGCGACAACGGCGTTAACATAGACACGCTTATAGGGGCCAATCCCCACTGGGACAGCCTGACCGCAAGGGTCAAGCAGCGTATCATAGTGCCCTCGAGGCCGGGGGTGCTCAATTTCATCAACGACAGGTCCGAGATCGACGAGATAGCCGAGCTCTATGGAGTGGAGAGGTCGAAGATAATGGTCCAGAAGCTTCCGCCGCTCCACTGGTTCTTTTCGCGCTTTCAAAGCGAAAGAAGGCCTGTCGCGATCTTCGTGGAGGGGGCCCGTCCTACCACCCACACCATGACGCCCGACATGGCAAAAAAGTACGCCCTCCGCGAGATGTTCCGCTCGCCGCTGGCCGGGCGCTTTACCTCTCATTTCGGCGGTAGGACGCACCCCATTTTCAAGCAGTACGGCTTTCATAACGGCGTCGATATCGCCACGGCCCACGGCACCCCCGTCGGAGCGTCCTGCGGCGGCGTGGTCACAGCGGCCGGATGGATGGGGGGCTACGGAAAGGCCGTAATAATAGACCATCCCAAGGGCTACCGTACCCTGTACGGCCATCTTTCTTCCATACACGTCCGCCCGGGGCAGAGGGTCGCCGCCGGGCGCATAATAGGCCGGGTGGGCTCTACCGGATGGTCGACAGGGCCTCACCTGCACTTCACACTATGGCATAACGGACGGCTCATCAACCCGCTGTCGGTGCTCTGGTAGGGTCCATTTGAAAAATTTAGGAAAGTCCCTCTCCTCAGTCGTTAAAAAACGGCCTTGGTTACTTTCTTTCGTGGGGCGAAAGAAAGTAACCAAAGAAAGCCCCGATCAGGCGCCGCGCTTCGATACGGGCTGCGCCCTACTCAGCGTCCGCTCGGCTTATCTGTAGGTTTTTCCTTTTACTTTCTCCAGGGCTGCGGAGACTAACGCCCCCGGCGCTCTGCGCCACCCCCTAGAGGGGGTTTTGCTGATGCCTATGGCCGGTTGGATTTTTACAGCTTGGCCTTATATGCTCGTCGTGAAAAAAGCAAGGGGTTCAACCTCATAAACCGAGCTTTTGTGACTGCCCTTTAGGGAAGTCCTAAAAAGTAGTATTTTTAGATTTTCTTAAAAATGCAACTACTTACAAATTCAAAAGTTGGGCTTATCCGCCCGCCTTCGGCGGGCGAATAAAACGAGTTTTTGAGACCGCCCTTTAGTTTTTCTTGAAATAAGGTCTGGTTCAAGTCTGTGCCGGGTTGCCGTCAGAGGCCGAAGAGTTCACTGGCCGAGACGGACAGGCCGCGGAGGGTTTTGCTTTTGATTGTATCCCCGGGCCCGTAGACCGCCGGCTTGCCGTAACCGCCGCTTTTTACCGCGTTGAAGACCAGCACCAGGCGCATCGAATCGCCTTCGCCCGGAAAGACTATCCAGTATTCCTTTACGCCGTGACGCTCGTATAGCGAAAGCTTTTCTTTCATGTCCCTTTCGGCAGTCGAGGGCGAGGCTATTTCCATAACGAGGTCCGGCGACCCTAAGCAGCCGCGCTCGTCGAGCTTTTTGGGGTCGCATACGACTACAATGTCCGGTTGCACCACTGTATAGATTTCCTCGTCGCGAGCGCCTGCCTCGGGAAGACGCACATCGAAGGGCGCGGCGAATATTTTGCAGCGCCTTCCCTTAAGATGCCCCGCTATGATAAACGAAAGCCTCATAGAGATCTCCTGGTGCTTTCGCGAGGGAGCAGGAGTCATGCCGTATACGCTGCCGTCGACGAGCTCGTAGCGTTGATCGTCGTCCCATCGCAGATAGTCGGCATAGGTGTATCCGCCTCTAAGTTTTCGTGCCGTGTTCATCTGTCCATCGCCTGTTTCTCATGCTAAGAATATCCGAATTGGCGAACTTAGTCAAGCGGGAAAAATGCATCGAAATACTATTGACAAAAATGTTCGAATAAAAACATATTTACGTTTTATGTATGAATGGTCCTCCCTACAACTTAAGGGTGATCGTAAAAGCTCAGGTGGGGCCTCTAAATATCAGCGGTAGTTACAAAAACCAGGTATCCCCGCTTGCCGAAGATGGACTGGAATACCTAACTCCTATGAGTGCCCGGAAAAAACATTTTTAAAGTGAGGATTATGATGATTTTCGGCGTCGACGCGGGAAGCAAATTTTTGAAGATTGTGAGATACAATGAAATTCAACACGACGACGCCATGCGCTTTGTCGAACACCTCGGCAAGCCGAGCCTTGCTCTCAAGGCGGCACTCGCCGAGATGAACGGCGCCGAAAACGGCGGTCGGCCCGCCTGGATCGTCGCTACCGGTCCATTTGCCGGTCATCTGGATGGGGGCGCGGATGGGTGTCGGGGCGCGGATTCGGATGGGGGCGCTGGCGCGGATTTGGATCCGCGCTTTCTGAGGGGCGCGGGCGCGAATTCCCACCCGCGCTTTCTGGGGCGTGCGGATTTGGATCCGCACTTTCTGGGAAGTGTGGACGAGATAGCCGCCACCATCATGGCGGTGCGCCGCGAGGGGATGGAGTGCGGTCATATAGTGAACGTCGGGGCAGGGTCGATCCGCTGCATCGAGCTCGATGGGAAGATGCGCTTCAGGGGATATCGCGAGAACAGTCTCTGCGCCGCAGGCACCGGCTCCTTTTTGGATGAGCAGATGCGACGCATGGGCTTTAACTACGAGGACCTTGGGCAGCTTGGAATCCTGAACGATCCGCCATCCATAGCCACGCGCTGCGCCGTCTTCGCCAAGTCCGATCTCATCCATCGCCAGCAGGAGGGCTATACGCGCGAAGAGCTGTGGTCCGGGCTCTGCCGGGGGGTGGTGACCACAATGCTCGCCACTGTGTTCAGGGGCGATGTCCCGGAATACCCGATACTCTTTTGCGGAGGGCTCTTCCTCAATCCCCAGGCGCGCGAGTGGGTATCTCGCTCGGTGCCCCGGCCTTTGTTTCACGAAAAAGGCCATTTTCTCGCCTCCATCGGCGCGGCCCTTTTGGCGGGAGAGGGCGGCCTTTCCGGCACAGCGAGGCCTGGCGCCTCGAAACCCTATGCCACCGAAGTCGCGATGGAGAGCGAAGAGGGCGAACTCGTGTGCCCCGCTTTTGAAGCTTCGTCTAACGAGACGAAAAGAACAGGCCCGGAAGAGGAAGGCCGGCCGAGAATCCTCGAGCTTCGCCGTTCCTCCCATATCGCGGCAGGGCCGGTTCGGGAATATCTGGCCGATGGAAATGAGGTGCGCCTGCATAATGAGGCCCCGGGCGACAGGCCTCTCGCGCTCGGAGTGGACATAGGCTCGACCAGCACCAAATGCGTCGTAATCGACGCCGAAAGCCGCGAGGTGGTCTGCGACATCTACCGAAAAACGGGGGGCGACCCTATCGGAGCGACGCGTGCCCTTTTTAAGGCCCTCGGCGAGGCGATCGGCAAAGAGGCCCGCATCGAACGAGCCGCGACGACCGGCTCCGGACGCAGACTGATAGGCCGCCTGATGGGCGCCTCGGTCATAGTGAACGAGATAACGGCCCATTTCCGCGGAGCTACGCACCACGACCCTTCCATTGAAACGGTCTTTGAAATAGGCGGGCAGGACGCCAAGTACATACGGGGCGCGGGCGGCGCGGTAATGGACTGCGCCATGAATTTTGTCTGCGCCGCGGGGACTGGTTCGTTCATAGAGGAGCAGGCCGGCCGCCTGGGTTACGACGTGCGAGAGATCGGTGAGCTCGCGCTTGGGCGAGAGATTCCGCACACCTCCGACCGCTGTACGGTTTTCATGGAGCAGGATATCCAGCGGCTGCTGCGCGAGGGCCGCTCGCGCGAGGAGGTCCTTGCGGGGGTGATGTATTCCATCGCGCGAAACTACCTGTACAGGGTGGTGGGCACCCGGCCCGTTACCGGAAACAGGATATTTTTCCAGGGCGCGACGGCACGAAACGCGGGGCTCGTGGCCGCTTTCGAGCTCATTACGGGCAGGGAGATGGTGGTCTCGCCGCACTGTCATGTGATGGGCGCGTTCGGGGCGGCCGTAATCGCGCTCGAACGGTCTGAGGAAAAGGCGGGAGTATTTAGAGGCCTAAATGTTTTCGAGCGCGAGATAGATATATCCTACCGCGAATGCGCCGACTGCTCCAACCGCTGCACCATCACCGTGGCGCGCCTCGAGGGCGGGGCCGTGGAATCGTGGGGCCACATGTGCGGGCGCGAGGAGGGCGAAGATTCGCGCCCGCGCCGCGCGGTGAACCATCTCTCCCGCGTACGCGCGATGGCGTTTCATGAAAGCGCGGATTCGCGTTATGAAGGCGCGGATTCGAATCCGCGCCTTCATAACGCGAATCCGCGCCCTCGAATCGGCATCCCGCAGGCCCTCTCCATGCACGGCTATATGCCGCTGTGGAAAACCTTCCTCGAGCGCTTAGGCTTCGAGGCGGCGCCCTCAGGAGCATCGAAGGCCGCCCACAAGGAGACAGGAATCCGTATAGCCAGATCGGACTTCTGCTTTCCGGTGAAGATGGCGCTTGCCCACGCGCATGAGCTTTCCCACCGAGATGATGTGGACGCGCTCTTCTATCCGACCGTAATTAGCGAGAAGAAGCAGGAGGGCGGGCTGCCTCGCATCTCCTGCCCCTATGTTATGTCCTTTCCCTCCCTCACATCGGGTACGCTCGAGCTTCCCTTGCCGGTGATCGCGCCGGTTGTGGATTTCCGTCTTGACGAGAGGCTCATCGTGGAATCGCTGGGACGCGCGCTTGCCGCATACGGGCCTTCCGAAAAGGAGGTTCGGGCGGCCTATAAGGCGGGCCTCGAGGCTCAGCAGAAATTTTTGAACCGGCGATGGGAATACGGCCGCACCCTGATGAAGAAAATAAAGGATGAGGGCAAGAAGGGAATAGTCTTCATAGGGAGGCCCTATAATCTGTATGATTCCGTGGTCAACATGTCCCTCCCGGAGCGCTTTGCCGGAAAGGGCTTTGAGATCTTTCCATACGAATGCCTTATCGATCCCTCCGACTGGAGCACGGATGTCTACCACATGTACTGGTACTACGGCGAGCGCATTCTCACCCTTGCCGGAAGAATACGCCGGATGAAAGACCTGTATCCCGTATATCTTACGAACTTTGGATGCGGCCCCGATTCCTTCGTGCTCACCCGCTTCGAGGAGATCATGAAGGGCCGGCCGTACCTTATAATCGAGCTCGATGAGCACGGTTCCGATACCGGCTATCTCACCCGAATCGAGGCCTTTATGGACGTCCTCCGCGGACACACAGGGGAGACCGAAAAACCGGCCGCTTCTCGAGCGCAATTCCATTCCACCTGGAAGCAAAAGGGCCGAAAGCTCTGGATTCCTCCCATGCACGAGGTCTCGCCTCGCATAACGGCGGCTGGTTTCCGGGCATGGGGCTTCGACGCGGAGGCCCTTCCCATGGAGGAGGGCCTGGCTCACGAGATCGGCAGGCGCGGAGTGCGCGGAAGCGAGTGCCTGCCGGCCAGCACCACCATAGGCGTATTTTTGCGCACCCTGCGCGAGATCGATGCCGACCCCAACGAACACGCTCTCTTCATGCCGACGGCCGAGGGGCCCTGCCGCTTCGGCCAGTACACCCTTCTGCACAGAAAGATAATGGCGGAGAATGGTTTCGAAGGTGCCGAGATATTCTCCCCATCGTCAGTCAATTCATATATGGGCATGCCCGAGAGCCTTCGTATGTATCTCTGGGACATCCTCATCTCCGGAGATATGCTCTACAAGCAGATCTGCTCACGCAGGCCCTATGAGGTGGAGCCGGGCTCCGTCGACAGGGCGGCCGACGAGGCGATAAGACAGGTGGAAGAGACCGCGGAACGAAAAGGCGACCTGATTGCGGCAACGGGAAGGGCGCTCGAGTTGATCGCGCGCGTTCCGGTTTACGCCGGGAAGAAGCCTCTGGTCGGCATAGTGGGAGAGATCTACGTGCGCTGCAACCCCTACTGTAACAACCGGCTGGTGGAGGCGATCGAGGGCTTCGGCGGAGAGGCGTGGCTTGCGCCCATCTCGGAATGGATTTTGTACACCTCGTGGATGGAGCGCTATTTCGCGAAGTTGCACCGCACCGGGTTTTGGAACAGGACTCTGGTGGGGCTTAGGACGGCCTACATCTTTCATCGCTATAATAAATTCGAGGCAGCCATGGATACCTATCTCGCCCATCGCCGCGAACCGGCCATGGAGATGGTGCTCGAATACGGAAAGCGCCACCTGCCGCTCGATTTCGAGGGCGAGGCCATTCTGACGCTGGGGCGGGCCGAAGCCTTCGCCGAGGCCGGGGCCGCCCTGGTGGTTAACTGCGCGCCCTTTGGCTGCATGCCGGGAAACATCACAGGCGCGCTTTTCAGGAGCGGTCCGGCCGTGCGAGGAGTTGAGGATGCGCCCGTAGAAAACCTGCCGGAATCCGAGGGGTTGCCGCTTCGGACCGTATCCCTCTTTTACGACGGCGAGAGCGACGTCAATCGGCTGGTGGGTGTGTATCTTCGAAACGCCGCCGAGGGCGGAGAGGCCGGGGCCTCTTCACTCGTGGCAGCCGCTGCCGAAGCGGAAGGCCCGGCGCGAAAGAGGATTGACGGCGAACGGGCCGGCATGGCCTAATGGGCGCGAAATTTTTAAGCGTAGGAGCGCTTCAGCCCATGTCCATCAAATCCAAGATACGCACCATCCCGGACTTTCCCCAAAAGGGCGTGATGTTTCGCGACATCACCACCCTTCTAAAAGACCCGGACGGTCTTCGCGAGGTCATCGACTCCTTCGTGGAACGCTACAGGGACGTTCCCGTGGATGCGGTCGTGGGGCTCGAGGCGCGCGGCTTTATATTGGGCGGGGCTGTCGCCTATCGCCTCGGAAAGGGCTTCGTGCCTGTGCGAAAGAAGGGCAAGCTCCCATATAAAACCGAGAGCTACGAGTACGAACTCGAGTACGGCGCCGACGCCATCGAGATGCACGTCGACGCAATAGGAAAGGGCGACCGTGTGCTCATCGTCGACGACCTGCTTGCCACCGGCGGCACCGCCCTCGCGGCGGCTAAGCTCATCGAGAAGTTGGGCGGAAGCATCGTGGAGATGGCGTTTATAGTGGACCTTCCCGACGTGGGCGGGCGCGCAAGGATAGCCGGGGCGGGATACCGAATGTTCGCCCTCTGCGAGTTCGAGGGGGATTGAGGGGGCCGCCTTCGGCGATGCTTTTAAATGCCGGGCTAAAACCTTCAGCCTTCTAACAGGGTGGGGCTTTTGTAATTACCTGTCGTCCGCCTAGTCGTCATCGTTGTCAGCGTACTCTCCGTCGCCGGCCATAAAATCGGCGTAGTCCTTATACCTGGCTCGCTGCTCCGGCGTCATTCTCTCCATTTGCTTTTTAGCCTCGGCCCAAATAGCCTCTTCACTATCCATGGGCTTTTCTTTTTTTTCCATTTTCCCTCCGTCCTTGCACCGTTGGGCGATATTCCCGGCATCCTTTCTTCCGGTTTGCGGCCCCCTTATACTATAAAAACGCATATCGAAGGATGAACACCGCACCAAGCGCGAACATGATGGGGTGCACCTCCCTGAACCTCCCGGTAAGCAGCTTGATGATAGGATATGAGATAAAGCCGAAGGCCAGGCCGTCGGCTATGGAATAGGTGAGAGGCATGCCTATTATGACCAGAAAGGCCGGAAGCGACTCGGTTATGTCGGAAAAATCTATCCGCGCGGCGTTTCGTAGCAGCATGGAGCCCACAAACACCAGGGCCGGGGCTATGACAGGATAGAGCGTAATGCTCCCGCCGCCCGGCGCGAATCCGCCGCCGATCATTTTGGCCAGCGGCTCGAAGAATAGAGCGGCCAGAAACAAGAGCCCAGCCACTATGGCGGTAAGCCCGGTGCGGCCCCCCTCCTGAACGCCTGCCGAGCTCTCCACATAGGTCACCACGGTCGAGGTGCCGAGCGCCGCGCCGAGCACCGAGGCCGCCGAGTCGGTAATGAGTATCTCGCGAAGCTTAGGGACGGTGCCGTCCTCCTTCATCAAGCCCGCCTGCTGCGTCACTCCCACCACCGTGCCGATCGTGTCGAAGAGGTCCATAAAAAGAAACACGAGTATGAGCGGCCAGTACTCGGGCCTAAGCGCCGCCAAAAGGTCCATCTTTAAAAACGTGGGCTCTATGGAGGGCGGGGCGCTCATCACGCCGTGGTATTGGACAATGCCAAATGGAAGGGCCGCTATCGTAATAACGAGCATGCCTATAAGCATCGCGCCCCTAACGCGAAGGCGCGAGAGTGCCGCCATTATTATAAGCCCGGCGAATGGCAGGAGTACGTGCAGGGAGCGCACATCGCCGAGCTTCAAAACGCCCGCGGGGGACTTCTCGACGATGCCGCCGTACACCAGGCCGATGAAGGCTATAAAAACCCCTATCCCCACCGCTATGCCTGCCTTGAACGAGGGCGGAATGGCGTTTATAATCTCCTCGCGCACCTTGAAAAGCGAGAGGAGGAGGAAGATCACTGCCGAATGGAAGATGATTCCCAGGGCGACCTCCCAGGGTACTCCCATTGCCACTATCACCACGAACGAGAAGAAGAAGTTCTCGCCCATGGCGGGTGCAAGCGCTATGGGGTAGTTCGCCCAGAGGCCCATGGCGACGCTCGCAATTGCGGCCGACAGGCAGGTGGCTACAAGCACCGCTCCGAAATTCATGCCCCCCGCCGAGAGGATTGCCGGCTGTACGAAGATGATGTATGCCATGGTGACGAATGTGGTAAGCCCGGCGAGCACCTCGGTGCGGACGGTGGAGCCGCGCTCGCTGATCTTAAAGAAACGGTCCAGTGCATTCATGCTATCCTCCGGTCGCGCGTCAGGGGCGCGCTGTTTTTCAGGTCCTGCCGGCGGGCGCGGGCGAGGCTATACCGAACAGGGTGTATTCGGTGATGTTGTCGAGCGCGGCGCGGATGTCGCCTATTTCACCGTATACCAGCCACTGCAGAAGGACCTGCTTTACGCTTCCAAGGATGACGTAGGAGATGATGTCGGGGTCGAACTCCCTTATGGTGCGGCCCTCCATGCCCTCCACGAGGAGCTGGCGGATTGCGGCGAGGATCTTGGAAAAAAAATCGGAGACGCTCCGGTCGAACTGATCGTCATGGCCCAAGGGGGCTGTGATGAGGAGCAGGGCGAGGTCGCGGTTGTGTTCTATGGCCTCGACAAGGCCCACGCTCATCTCCCGTATCTGCGCGGAGAGGGGCGCGTCTTCTCCTGCGCGGGAGATGTTTATTCCCATTATGGCGTTAAGAAGTATAGCGGCGAAACGCCCTGTTAGAAGCTCGAAGATCTCCATTTTCCCCGGAAAATGGGCGTAGAAGGTGCTGCGGGCAACGCGCGCCTCTTCGATGATATCGCTAACCGTCACGGCGTGAAAGCCCTTTCGCACGAAGAGGCGTTTCGCGCATTCCACTATGAGTTCGCCGCGCTCTCTTTTGTTCATGATGGCTCTGTTGCGGCGCGGGCGTCATGCCGATCGGCCGATTACAGTCGTCGCCGGTCGCATGCGCGGCGGCCGATGGCCTATATCCCGGACCGCTGGATACTAAATGCGTCGCGCGTCAGGAGTTTTCAAAACCGCCCGTAATCGCCGATTTTGCAAGAACTTTATTCTCTATTAAAGCGAGAAAGGCCTTTTCGGAAAGCTCTCCCCTGCCCGTGTCCGGGTTTGCCGAGAGCGCGTAAGCCGCCAGCTCATATCGGTGTACGCCGCTTCCGCGCGGCGGCTGGGGCCCTCCGTATCCGCTGAAGCCGAAGGTGTTCGCAAGCTCCAGGCATCCGGTCGGCATGCGGTTCATCGAAGAGCCCTCAGCTATCTCGGTATCCTTGGCGGCAAGACCCGTGACCAGCCAGTGTACCCAGTTGCGCGCCATTGGATGGCGGTCCACGAATATGATGGCCAGCGAGACCGAGCCGGGCGGCACATCGCTTATCTTGATATGCGGCGAGACATTCGCCCCTCCCGGTATGGCCTTCATGGCGTGTTTTGCGGGGATCGAGCCGCCGTCGTTAAACGAATTGGAAGTCAGCCTCATGGGTGCCTCCTGTACGAGTGTAAGGAACGCGCCGGGTTCCGGCCGCGGGATGGGTTCGGTCGGAAGGCGTTCATGCGCGCTGTCCGACCTTATATAATACGCGGCTGGGTGGAAATGTCAATCATGCTCCGGCAACGATGCGGCGGCCCAGAGAGGAGTGCGAGGGGTAGATTCGTCGTGCTCCAACATGGCCTCCAGCCCGCCCTTTAAGGCCTGGAGAACGGAAGCCGGCACGTTTTCGGGGACGGTGTATGCCCGGATCAGCTCCCGTAAAATCTGTATGGAATTTATAAGAAGTCCGTAGTAGTACCAGTCGCCCAAAAGGCGCGCCGCAAAAAGAACTTCGGAGTCGTCAAGCCTTTCGCGGGCGAGGCAGGAAAAACGGCGGCATGTTGCCTCGAAAAATTCTCCGGACGCGCCCGGTTTATGGGAAAGATCGTAGATAAGGCAGCCGATGAGCGTTTGTTCGCGGTCGAGAAATCCCACATGAGGGCAGGCGATCGCGTCGTCGTGGAGGGCCTGTCCCGTATGGCGGCGGTCGGGATCGCCGGTTCGGGTCCGCGCCGAAGCGGCCGCGTCTTCCGGCCGGAAGTCTTCGGGAAGCGGGCTTCGTCGGACGAACTCGGAGCGCATGGCCTCCCTTCCGCCGGTGAAGTTGTGGCTTCCGCAGCAGAGGGCGCAGGAGGCGCCGTACCCGGGCTGACAGATGTTTATTTTTCCACGCATGGCCGGAATGCTTCCATTATAGCGGGCCGCTTCGATACGGCAAGCCGAAAAGCGCTTGGCAATGAACCGGATAAAAAGTGCTTGTTATGGTGCGCGGGGCGGGATAGAAGTTGTGACTGGCCTTCCGTAAAAATCGCGCCCATGGAGGGATTGGATGTCCGTTCATATAAAAGGCCGTGCCCTTCCCGCCGGCGAATTGAAGTACAGGTTTTCCGGGGCGAAGTCCGGGATTCCCGTTGTCTTCGTCCACGGGGCGGCGGGGGATTCCCGCCAGTTTCATCACCAGCTTGAATACTTCGCCGGGAAACGTCCGGTAGCGGCGCTCGACCTGCCGGGCCATGGCAGATCCACCTTCGAGGGGCTCCCCTCGATGAAGGATTACGTCGACGCGGTCGCGGCCTTACTGGAGGCGGAGGGCCTGGATCGCGCGGTGCTTGCCGGGCATTCCATGGGGGGCGGCATCATCCTCGAAACATACGACCGCCTGCCGGAAAAAATATCGGGGCTCGTGTTTCTCAGCACAGGCGCTAAACTACCGGTGTCGGACCTGGTGTTCGACTTTCTCGACAAAGATTTCAACGTGTTCTGCGAGTTCCTCGTCAAGCTGTCCTACAGCAGGGCCCTGCCCGAGGAGCTGAGACAGGAGGTCCTTTCGGAGGCCCAGTCGCTCGACCCGGACCGAGTGAGGAACGATTTCCGCATATGCGCAGCCTTCGATTATACGGACATGTTGAAGGAGGTCGCGGCGCCCGCCATGGTGCTCGCGTGTACGGGGGACAAAATGGTCCCGCTGGATGTCTCCAGGCATCTGGCGGAGGGCATCCCCGGAGCGCGTATCGAGATATGTGAGGGCGAGGGCCACATGCCCTATTTCGAGCGGCACGGGGAGGTGAACGAGCTTATAGAGAGCTTCGTGCAAAGCCTTAATGCTTGACAAGACGGCCGTTTTATGGTATATTCCTTGATTCCCGTCCCCGGGAGAGACCGCTGAGCGGGAATAGGCTTCGGATTTACAAAATGCGCAAAGCCGAAATTAAGGCTTTTTGCTCGAACGCTTAAAGAGGGGGCGGGCGGGAAAAACCGCTTATATATGGTTTGACGTAAACGAATCTTCAATCGAAAGCGAAGATGATATCTCCCCCGATGAAGGCGAAGGTTGAAGAAATCGAATGCTAAGAATTCCAATACGGGGCGCATAAAACCCGGTAATAAACACAAAACCAGAGAGGTGAGATGATGAGCATAAAACTTGGTATTAACGGCTTCGGGAGAATAGGCAGAAACATCCTGCGAATCATAATGCAGGAGCGCGATCTCTATGGCGACGTCGAGGTTGTGGGCATAAACGACCTTACCGACGCGGCGACCCTCGCGCACCTGTTCAAATACGATTCGGTGTTCGGCGTATATAAAGGGGAGGTGTCCCACTCCGAAAACGAGATCATAGTCGATGGGAAAAAGATCCGAATCCATTCGGAGAAGGAACCGAAATCCCTTCCCTGGAAGGCTGACGGGGTCGAGGTGGTGATAGAGTCCACCGGAAAGTTTACGGAGAAGGCCAAGGCCGTTGCCCACATGGAGGCCGGGGCCAGGAAGGTCATCATCAGCGCGCCCGCAAAGGGCGAGGACATAACTATAGTACTCGGAGTGAACGAGGACCAGTACAAGGCGGCGGAGCATCACGTAATATCAAACGCATCCTGCACCACCAACTGTCTGGCTCCGGTGGTTAAGGTGCTCCACGACTCCTTCGGCATCGAAAAGGGACTTATGACCACCATACACTCGTACACAAACGACCAGCGCATCCTGGATCTTCCGCACAAGGACCTGCGCCGGGCCCGCGCGGCGGCGCTTTCGATGATTCCGACCACAACCGGCGCGGCGAAGGCGGTAACGCTCGTCATCCCCGAGCTTAAGGGCAAGCTCGACGGCCTGGCGGTGCGGGTTCCCACGCCCAACGTCTCCCTGGTCGATTTCGTCTGCACGGTCAAAAAGTCGACCTCCAAGGACGATGTGCTCGCGGCGCTCAAGGCGGCCGCCAACGGCAAGCTGAAGGGATACTTAGAGGTATGCATGGAGCCGCTGGTGTCGGTGGATTTCCTCGGCAATCCCCATTCCTCCATAGTGGACGGTCAGTCCGTCTTTACGGTCGACGGTACGCTCGTCAAGGTCCTCTCGTGGTACGACAACGAGTGGGGCTACTCGAAGCGCGTTGTGGACCTTGTAAAGTACGTCATGAAATAGGCGGGGGACGATAATCGCATGGCACGCAGGACCATTTTCGCCGGCAATTGGAAGATGTACACGGTGCGCGGGGAGGCGCTCGCGCTCGCCAGGGGGATACTGGAGGGGCTGAAGAGCCCCATCCCCCACGAGGTGGTGCTGTTCACTCCCGCGGTCCATCTCTTCGAGGTCGCGGCGCTCTGCGCCGGGGGCCCGGTGGCCGTGGGGGCTCAGAACATGTATTTCGAGAGGGAAGGGGCCTTTACAGGCGAAATCTCGCCAGCCATGGTGAAGGACTCCGGGGCGCGTTGGGTCCTGATAGGCCATTCCGAGCGGCGCCATGTCTTCCACGAGACCGACGAGGACGTAAATAAAAAGCTTCGGGCCGCCCTACAGGCGGGCCTTTTGCCCATGGTCTGCGTGGGGGAGCTCCTCGATGAGCGCGAGGCCGAAAAATCCGAGGACGTGGTCCGGGTACAGGTGGAGAGGGCCTTTGAAGGCCTTACGGGCGGGGAGGCCGCCTCCGTCGTCATAGCCTACGAGCCCGTATGGGCCATCGGCACGGGCAA
Source organism: Spirochaetes bacterium ADurb.BinA120 (assembly GCA_002069125.1). Lineage (GTDB taxonomy): Bacteria > Spirochaetota > UBA4802 > UBA4802 > UBA5368 > MVZN01. The sequence continues at coordinate 30,302 of MVZN01000015.1, read as the reverse complement.
GGTCGCGACTCCGGAGATTGCCCAGTCCATGCACGGCCACATCCGCGCCGTGGTGGAGAAATTGTTCGGCGGGGATGTGGCAGGGGCCATGCCCATCCTTTACGGCGGCTCCGTAAAGCCCGACAATATCGCGGGCCTCTTCGCCATGGAGGACATCGACGGGGCCCTGGTGGGGGGGGCATCGCTGAAGGCATCGTCATTTCTCGAAATAGCGCGCGTGCGGTAGCCCCGGGACGCCCTTTCGAAGTGTGCCGACGGAGGAGTGACCAATTTTAAATAAACCGGCATTGGCGGGAAAAAATTCCTTTACAACCATGAGGCTGTGTCGTAAAGGGTGAACGCAGGAGACCCGGCCGTAAAAAATTCGAGGTGAAACTCTTATGGGCGTATTGATGACCGTTGGAACGGTTTTTTTCGCGATAATCTGCGTGTTTCTCATTATAATAATCCTTCTGCAGTCGGATAAAAGCGCCGGCATGGGCATCCTCGGGGGCTCCAGCCAGTCGGCTTTCGGCTCCTCCACGGCCGACGTAATAACCAAGGCCACCGCCGTAATGGTCGCCCTTTTTATGACAGGATCGCTCGGGCTCGCGATTCTGGAATCTTACCGGAACAAGGCCGTCGAAAAGGACCTGCTTGACGAGGGCGCAAAAACCTCCGGCGTCCTGGAGGAAAAATCGTCGACCCCCGCACCGCCGGCGACCGCTCCCGAAGCGAAATAAACAGGCGCTCCGGGCGCCATATAATAATACTTCGTTTATAACGATATCAGTCTAAGGAGGTCGCAATGGCCAAAGAAGTTTACGTCGATGAAAGCGAGTGCACCGGGTGTGAGCTCTGCGTCGATACGCTGCCCGAGGTTTTCGAAATGACGCCCGATGGTGTGAGCGTCGTGCATAACCCCACAGGCGCGTCGGAGGACAAGATCCAGGAGGTCATCGACAGCTGTCCCGCCGAGTGTATCCACTGGAAAAAATAGCCGTAAAACGCCCCGGCGCCGAACCGGGGCGAAACGCGAAAATCATGATGGAGCCGGCGGCCTTCCGCGGGTTCCATCGTTTTTAATTATCGATTGATATAGAGGGAAAGATGACGGGCAAAAACTACCTTTTTACATCGGAATCCGTGTCCGAGGGGCATCCGGACAAGTGTTCGGACCAGATATCCGACGCGGTTGTCGACGAGCATCTGCGCGGCGACAAGCACTCCAGGGTCGCCTGTGAGACCCTCGTAACCACCAATAGAATAGTCGTTTCGGGCGAAATCACCTCGGGTACCGTAATAGATTATAAAAAGATCGCGCTTGGCGTAATCGAGGATATCGGATACACCGATCCGAATATCGGTTTCGATACATCCAACTGCAGGGTCGATGTCTACATCGAGCCCCAGTCGCCCGACATCTCGCAGGGGGTCACCGAAGGACAGGGGCTCTTCAAGGAGCAGGGGGCCGGCGACCAGGGGATGATGTTCGGCTATGCCGTGGCCGAGACCGAGGATCTCATGCCCATGCCGATATGGTACGCGAACCGCCTGGTCAAAAAGCTCGCCGAATGCCGCAAGAGCGGGGAAATACCCTTCGTGCGGCCGGACTCCAAATCCCAGGTTACCGTTCGCTACGTTGACGGAAAACCGGCCATGATCGACGCGGTCGTAATATCCACCCAGCACTCGCCCGACGTTGAATATGAAAAGATCCGCGAGGCCATGATAGACTCAGTAATAAAAAAGGTCATCCCGGACAATCTTATGGGCAAGGACACGAAGATATTCGTCAATCCTACCGGGCGCTTCGTCGTCGGCGGCCCGCACGGCGACACCGGGCTTACCGGCCGAAAGATCATCGTCGATACATACGGCGGAATGGGCCGTCACGGCGGCGGCGCCTTCTCCGGAAAGGACCCGTCCAAGGTCGACCGGTCCGCGGCATACATGGGCCGCTATATAGCCAAAAACGTCGTGGCTGCGGGGCTTGCGCACAGGTGCGAGGTGCAGATAGCATACGCCATAGGCGTGGCCGAGCCGGTATCGGTAATGGTTGAAACTTTCGGCACAGGAAGGCTGCCCGACGAGGAGATTGCAAAGCGCGTCAGCGCGACCTTCGACCTCAAACCTGCGGCGATCATCGCCACGCTCGACCTGCTCCGGCCCATATACCGCCTTACCGCCGCATACGGCCATTTTGGGAGGCGCGAGAGCGAGTTCACCTGGGAGAAAACCGACAGGGTCAACGCCCTGAAGTAGTCGCCGGGGGGCAAACATGGAGGCGGGGAGATAATCCTCGCCTTTGTGTTCTTGCCGTCCGATAATCATCCCGTGGGCGTGTATAGGCGGTCATTCGGGGTTACCGGCCGTAAAAACCCGCCGCGTGTAACATTCCCCCGCTATCCATGCCAGACAGGAGTGTGGACCATGATGGGCGGCCCAATAAAATCCTTTACCTACAGATGCGGCTGTGGTTATGTGATCAACGTGTTCGTCGATTTCGGCATACCCCGGGAATCCGTGGTCTGCCGGAAGTGCAGGCGGGCGGTTCGGCGAGACGGTCTATAAGTCCGGCGTTATCCCGCCGCTCCAATTCCTCCACTACCGGGTTCGACAATGAGACGTATTAAAGCGGCGGGAACGACAGTTCTCCTTTTCCTGTATGCGGTCGGGTATTCCCAGGTCGACATCGAGGGGCCCGAGGTGGCCCCCCCCGGCCCAATGGCGGAGGAGCGGAAGAACGACCGGTCGCGCAGCCTGAATGTAGACATGCAGGTCGTCTACGGACAGTACAACAATATGCTCTCGACGATCAACCTTTCCCACGAGCAGGAAAGCTCCGTCTATCTCCTGAGTTCATATTTCAAGCGCTCTAACGATTTCGGATACAACGGCAGCCTTTACGCGAATTCGAGTTTTAACGAGAACAGGATAGGCTACACGGGTAATTTCAACCCCACCGATTCCTGGAAATCGATCCTGGAGGCGGATGTCAACAACGATTCAAGGGGCATGTTCGACAATGCCGTATATTCCCGCGAGGAAAAGGACAAGGCCCGCATATCGATAAAGAACATCTCCAAGCTGTCCAGCTCCTTCGAAGGGTACTTTACAGTGGGGGGCGCCGAATACCGCCACCGTTTAAACGGCATCATACCCGACGATTCCGAGCGCAGTACGCTCAATCACATGACGGCGGAGGTGGGCGGCGAATACATATGGTCGGCCTCAAACAGGGTCCGGGGCGGCATGCTCGGGGGCTATTATATCTACCAGGGGGACATACCGTCCGACCGTTACTTCAGCGGAGAGATCATAGACGATTTCAATCTTACGCCGAACCTGGGGCTGAGCTTCGGGGTAAACGTAGACCTCAACCGCGATTACAGGCCGCTGGCCTTTCCGATCGTCGGGGTGACGTTGAAGGGTTTCCGGTATACGACCCTCTCGCTACTGTATCGCTGCGACCTCGCGCCGTTCAGGCCGGAGGAGTTTTATCTCGAGCAGAAATATATCATGCCGACGTATGACCTTCCGCCGGGCCGCGTTCATCACGGCGACGCGCGGCTCGAGGTCCGGATCAACGACAGCGTGAACGTAAAGGCGGGAGTGGTGGTGGAGAACAATAATAACTTTTATAATTATTACACCGTCGATCCATCGAAAAACGTCCTGAGCGCCGAGACCATCGAGGCAACCACCTGTGCCTCCCATTTCGACTCCAGCTTTTCCCTGTTCGAAAAGGCGCTGGAGATTTCGCTGCGCTATGAATACAATTACTTCGTCGCTTCCGAAAATATTACATACAGACCGCGGCAGAATTTCGGAAGCGCCGTAAGATACAACGGAAAGCTCTGGCGCTTTGAATGGGCGAACAAGCTTACCGGAAAGGTGTACACGGACCCGGAGGGCGACGAGGAGCTCTCCGGGGCGGTTATCGGCACGCTTGGGCTTCAGCGGCGGATGCTCGAGAGTTTTTACGCGTACATCAGGGTGGAAAATCTGTATAACGCGCGATACAACCTCCGCGACGGGTACCCGGAGCCGGGAATCACCCTCCTGGGGGGGCTTCGCATACTCATCTGAGGATAGGCCATGAACACGAACATATACCTGTCGATTTTCGACGCGGTGCCCACCTGGGTAATGCTCGCCCCCATATTTTTATGTTCAGTGGTGGGCGTGGCGATCATCATCGAGCGCCTGTTGTTTTTCCGCGGAATAAGCCACGACTACCGCCTTATAGTTGCCGGCTGTCTCGAGAACCTCCGGTCAGGGCGGCGCCAGGAGGCGCGCTCGCTCGCGGCGAGGTACCCGGGCCCGATATCCGAGGTCATCGATGGGTTCATTTCCTCCCTGTCGGACGCCGGCGCCACTAAGCGCGCCATTTCGGATCTTTCCGCCATAGCCGTCAGGAAGATCGAGCGGCACCTCGGTACGCTTTCAACCATAGCGACCATTTCGCCGATGTTCGGGCTGTTGGGAACGGTGACCGGCATGATGAAATCCTTCAGCGGTCTTACCCAGGAGGGGCAATTCGCGCACGACCTTCTCGCCCGTGGCATCGCAGAGGCGCTCATCACCACCGCGCTCGGCCTGATCGTGGCGATTCCGGCCTGGATCTTCTACAACTACATGGTCTCGCGCGTCGATATTTTCGTAAAGGACCTGGACTATGTGGCGAACGCGCTCGACGGCCACGGGGAGCGTTGAGGCCGTGGCGTTCTCGTTTAAATCGCGCTTCCAACGCAGGGCGTCGATCGATATTACACCTCTCATCGACCTCTCGTTCAATCTTATACTGTTCTTCATGGTCTCGTACAGCATAGGGAACGTATCGGCCATAACGGTACATCTCCCCCGCGCCGTGCAGACCGGCGCGCAGCGCTCGGGCGACCTCGTTATAACCATAAGCGAAAGGAACGAGATATATCTGAACGACGTGGCGATACGCCGCGATCTACTCCTGGAGGAGCTTAAAAAGAGAAAAGAAGGCGTGAAGGACGGAACGGTTGTGATACGCGGGGATAAAATGACCAGTTACGAGACGATAGTAAACGTAATGGACCAACTGAACCGGGCGGGAATCCCGAAATTCACCCTGGCGACCACGCGCTCCGTCGAATGACGTACGCGCCCCGGTTTCGGCGGAGGGCGGCTCTATTTTCTTGACATTACGCTGGATAAAAGTAAAAGAGTCCTGAATATGCAGGGGTCCGATGCGGGCCTGGCGGGACTTCATGTTATGGGCCGGCGTTTTGCACGCGTGGCCGACGGCATTCATTATATACGTCATACTTTAAGGCGGGAACGGTAAGCGTCAGCGGATGAGAAAGGCACTGATTGTTCTGGCGGCGGCGGGGGTCCTCGGCGCTTCCGTGTTCATGGTACATCGCGTATTTTCCCAACCCTCCAGGTACGAGGGCAAAACAATACGCAAGATAGAGTTCGTCGGGCTGAAAAACGCCGACAAGGAGGACCTGTACGAGGTTCTTGTCAGCGACGTGGGTTTTCCGCTGAAGGCGGCCGAGGTCCGGGAGGACATAAAGGCGGTCTTTAAGACCGGCCAGTTCGAGAACGTCCAGGTGGAGATAGAGGAGTTCGACGACGGCGTACGGCTCCGTTTCGTCTGCAAGGAGCGCCCCATGATCAAGCAGATCACCTTCCGCGGGGTGGAAAAGCTCTATGACACCGAGCTCTCGGAGGTGGTCGGGATAAAGGAGAACGAGCCCCTGCGAATCGACCGGCTCGAAAAGGCGGTAAAGGCGATTCGGAAAAAATACGACGACGAGGGACTCTTCAACGCGGTTATCGAATACCGCACGCGCCAGTATAAGGACGATCCCAACTCCGTCGAGGTCCTGTTCATCATCGACGAGGGGGAGGAGATCAAGATCGAGAAGATCGCCATCCTGGGGGCGCGCAAGATTCCCGCCAAAACCCTAAAGAAGGTAATGGAAAGCGAAGAGGATGGCCTCTTTAGAAACGGCGACTTCAAAAAGGACGTCTACGAGCAGGACAAGGGCAAAATTGTGGCCCTTTACAAGGAGGAGGGTTACCTCGACGCCCAGGTCCTCGAGGACAGGGTGGAATACGAATGGAAGGACCCCCGGAAGAAGGACAGGAGGGTGATCTTCATCACCATCAAGGTGACCGAGGGAGAACGCTATTATTTCGACCGCTATACCATCGCCGGAAACCAGGTGGTGGAGAGCAGGGTACTCGAGTCGCAGTTCGAGCAGACCAGAGAAGGCGACATCTTCAATGACACCAGGTTCCAGAAGGACCGCCAGATGATCAGCTTCACCTATGCCTCGATGGGATATATCTTCGCGCGCGTGGTGCCCAAACGCACCGTCGAGGAGCGCGACGTGGCGGTAAGGGGAGGGACCGAGAAGCGAAAGTTCGTGCGGATCGATTTCGAGATCGAGGAGGGCAGCCAGGCCTATATCGAGAACATCTTTATAAAGGGCAACGTTAAAACCAAGGAAAAGGTGATACGCCGCGAACTGCTGGTTGAAGAGGGCGAGCTTTTCAATTCCTTCAAGATGCAGATTTCAAGGGAAAAGATCTTCAATCTGGGGTTTTTTAAACAGGTCAACTTCGACGTGCGCCCGGGAAGCCGCGAGGGCTATATGAACCTCATAGTGGACGTGGAGGAGCAGCCCACCGGCACCATTTCGCTTGGGGGCGGTTACGGCACGACCTCCGGGTTTTCTATCTTCGCGGATGTGGGCGAGAACAACCTGCTCGGCAACGGCCAGCGCGTCGGCCTGCGTTTCGAATATGGCCCGCTCAGGAGCTCGGTCACATTGTCGTTTAACGAGCCGTGGCTTCTGGACAAGCCCATAGGCCTCAACGCGTCGGTATTCTACACGCTTAATACCATCAAAACAAGCTCCATGTTCTCCAACTCCGACGATGACGCGAAATACCAGAAGCAGTCGGTCGGCTACAGTCTGGGGCTCAGCTATCGGTTCTGGTATTATTACGGCGTGGGAAGCGTGTGGTCGCATAGCTGGAAATCCTACCTCAATCCCTCGGGCAACGCTCCCGACGCCGTGTTCATAGAGGAATCCCTTGGCGTTCAGGAGAAAAGGACGGTGACGCTGTACACCTATCGGGACTCGCGTGACAATTCCATGAACCCGACCCGCGGCTCCCGCCTGGAGCTTGCCGTTGGATTTACCGGCGGCACGCTGCTTAGGGGGGATGACCATTACATCAAGTACAGCCCGGAGGTTTCCTTTTATTATTCGCCCTTCCATCTTCCCTTTCTTAAAACGCATCCCTGCGTGATCGAGCTCCGTTCAAACGCCACCTTCCTGACGCCGCCCATGGCGCGCGGCGCCCTCTCGCGAATGCAGCCCCAGGAGGAAAACCCCTGGCTGGAGACCGAGGATTATCTATACATAGGCGGTCCCGAGACTCTTCGCGGCTGGGAGTATTACGACCTCGCGCTGCCGAGTTCGTGGAGGATAGGGCTCTATCACCGCATACTGTACGGCGCCGAGTTCCGCGTCCCCATACACCCGCAGATGCTATGGTTGGCCTTTTTCTTCGACGCGGGCTCGCTTTGGACCGACCGGTTCTGGGAGCAGACGCGAGGCCAGAACAATCTCGAAACCCTCGGCGAGGACAAGGCCTCGGGGCTGGTGCACGACATCCGCGATATCGGTAACATCGATCTTATGTATTATTTCAAGTATTCGTACGGTTTCGGGTTCAAGATCCAGATACCCATGATGCCGCTTCGATTCTGGTTTGGGCGCAAGCTCCTGTGGGTGGGCAAAGACAGGGGATACTTCGAGCCCATGGGTGATTTCACCTTCCAATTCGGAATAGGGGACTATCGTTTTTAGCATGAGGGCCTTCCGCGCGATACTGCTCATTGCCGCTACCCTCTCCTACTGCGGCTCAATGCGGCCCCCGGAGGAGCGGGAGGCGAGGATTCGCTCCGTCAACATGGGTCTGCTCTTCGATTACGCGGTAAGCTCCGATCCCGACGCCAGGGGCGTGAGGGCGGCCAAGAAGGAGGCTCTATCCGCGATCGGCTCCCTGCGGGAGAAGGCGGCCTCATCCGACTTGTCGGAAAGGGAGAATGCCGAGCGCGAGCTTATCAGGAGGAACGCGGAGCTCGCAAAGCTAAATGCCGCCGAGGAGCGTCACCGGGGGCTTATATTGGGGGAAATAAACCGCGCCATGAGCGCCGTCGCTTCCAGGCTGGGAATCGACTTCATTCTGGGGGCGGGCGAGGGGGCCGTTTACGTCGGGAAGGAGTACGACGTCACAGAGGAGGTGCTGCGCGAGCTGGTGTCGCTTCGCAAAAGAAACGCTCCGGTGTCGCGCTGAGAATCCATGCTTAAAAGAATACTGATGCTCGCCACCGCCGCGGCGTATCTTTCGTGCGGAAGCTCCCGCGAGGCCGATATCGCCCGGGCCTTTGAGGGCTTTAGGGGTAACTATGTTCTCTCTGTCGACAAGCGAACGTTCATGCTTCGGGTCCACGACCGCGGCGGGAAGGTGGCGGCCGAATACCGTATCGCCTATGGCCTGAACCCCGACCGCCTGACCAAGCTCCATGCCGGCGACAACCGCACCCCCGAGGGGACATACAGGATTGCCGAGATGCTAAGCATGGACGCGCATCCGGCTTCGGCCGCCTACGGAAAGCTGCTTGCCATGAACCGCGTCTATTTTCGCGCGCGGGACGGGCATTACAAATACGGCAGGCCCGAAGTCGATCTGGGCGACAATGCCTACGGCCCGCGCTTCTTCCTTCTGGATTATCCGCTCGAGCGGGACCGGGAACGGTACAACGCGGCGCTGGCCAGGGGCGGAGTGCCCCGCTCGCGCGGCGGATACGCGCCTATAGGTCATGGAATAGCCATACACGGAAACAACGACGACGCGTCCATCGGCCATCTGTCGACAAGCGGCTGCGTGCGCATGTACAACCGGGACATTGTGGAGCTCGAGAAATACCTGATGATCGGCACCCCGGTAATTATTTATGGCGATTGAGGATTAAAGGGTTGACATACTGTTTTGGCTGGTGCAGCGTACTCGCTGTTTTTGGGCGTGGAACGGACCACGGGACGCGCCGGCGTAACCATTAAAGTCATTCGGAGGATGTACGGTGTCAGATTTATTCCTTTCCACCGCGTATGCGCAAACTCCCGGCGGAGCCGGAGGCCAGGGCTGGATGAGCTTCATTCCGATCATACTCATGATTGCCATTTTCTATTTTCTTCTGATCCGTCCCACACAGAAGCGCGAGAAGGAAAGAAAGAAGATGATTGAGGCGCTGCAGAAGGGGGACAAAGTCCTCACCTCGGGCGGCATCTATGGAGTGGTGGTGAACATCAAGGCCGAAGAAAACATCGTCGTATTGAAGATAGCCGACGGAGCGAAGGTCGAGTTCGCGCGTTCCGCGGTCCAGGCCAAAGTATAAAAAACAGGCGCGGCGTTTACCCATAATGAATCGAGGCGTAAAAATCCTTCTGTTTTCCCTTTCTTTGGCGTTCATTGCCGCTCCAGCGGGGCGCCCGTTGTCCGGTATATCCGCCGGCGGCCTCTTTGCGCAGACCGGAACGGAGCATGCGGACGACGCCCTGGTCGTGGATAGAGGGGAAACCGCCGCGCCGGTCGCCAAGAAAGAAGAGCCTGCGGCGAAAAAGGAGCCCGTGGAGGCCGCTGTTCCCGTTAAAAAGGCGAGGGAGGCCGCGGACGAGGCCGCTGTAAAAAGGCCGGCGCCCCGGGAAGAGGCTGCGGAGGCCTACGCCGGAGACGGCCTGCTGGATATAACCGAAGGAGCGTTTAAATACCGGAGGATTCCCGGCATAAAAATCGCGGAAAGCCCGGTCGAAACCGCGCCTCCGGCCCAATCCGCCCACGACGGCAAGGTAATAAAAGAGACGAGCGCCGAAGGCGGGGACGCCGGCCTCTTCGGGCTCAGCCGCTCCTCGACCGATACCCTGGCCAGGGTCGTGCTGTTCGGCATTATCGTCCTTATCTTTGTCCTTTACCGTATCAGGGCGAGAAGCCGCCGTTCGAGCGTTCTGAAGCGGTTCCCTAAATTGTAAAGACTCTCACACTAACGAGGATTGTCATGACACGAGGCATGATATACAAGGCCATGTTCATAGTGGCGATACTTGTATTTGCCGTACTTCTCATTCTTCCCACTGTGGGGGAAAGGGAGCTTAGCGTCGTATTCGAGAAGGACGCGACGGCCGAACAGATGGCGGATCTCGAAAAACACCTGACGAACATCGGCCTCGTCGTCACCAAAACGGAAAATGGCATCACCGCCGGCGGATACGGAATCAACGACGCGGTGATGAACGAGGTAAAAATCATCCCCGGAGTCGGGGATGTTAAAATAATACCCCACTGGGCCGAAAGGTCCCTTCTCGCGAAAAAGATGAACCTTGGGCTGGACCTGCAGGGGGGGATGAACCTGGTCATGCGCGCCGATTTCGAAAGCATCGAGCGCAGGCAGGAAAAGGAGCTCTCGGACTCCGAAAAGATGGACATTACCCAGCAGGCCCTCGAGCTTCTGCGAAACCGGATAGACAAATTCGGCGTATCGGAGCCGTCCATAAGGCCAAGGGGCTCCGAGGCGATCGAGATCCAGTTGCCGGGAGTGAAGGACCCCCTAAGCGTCAAAAAGGCCATAGGCACCACCGGCCGCGTGGAGTACCGCCTGGTGGATGACGAGTACACTCGCCTGGCGGGCCAGTGGCTTGGCGCGAACATCCACCGCTTTAAGGACGGCAGAATACCGGAGAGCGCCGAGGAGCAGTATCCGATACTGGCGGAGGCGGCGAAGGCCATAGGGCTGCCGGCGAAGGATGAGCTGCTCTTTTTTTATGAGCGCGCCGAGAACACGAAAAAGATACTGCCGTCCTACCCAATAGCGCTCGAAAAGGAGGTCGCGCTGGCCGGTAACGACATCAGCAAGGCCTGGGTGGGCCACGACGAGTACGGCCGGCTCTCGGTGCATTTTACGACCACGCCGGACGGGGCCTCCAAGTTCGCGGCCGTTACCGCGACGAATAACCATGGAAGGAAACTCGCGATTATCATCGACGAGAAGGTGCGAAGCGCTCCGCAGATAAATGTCCAGATCACCACAGGTCAGGCGCTCATCCAGGGGGACTTTACGCTCGATGAGGTGAACACGCTCGCCCGCATCATAAAGGAGGGGGCGCTTCCCGTCAACCTGATCGTTATCGAGGAACGCACGGTGGGGCCCTCCCTCGGCCAGGACGCGATAGGCGCCGGAATAAAGGCGATGGTTCTGGCGTTTGCGGCGGTCTCGATCTTCATGATCTCGTATTTTAAGTTGGCGGGCCTTATCGCCTCAATTGGACTTCTGATCAATATAGTGTGCCAGCTGGCCCTGCTTTCCTGGCTGGGGTTTACCCTTACCCTTCCGGGCATAGCCGGATTTATACTAACGCTCGGCATGGCCGTGGACGCCAACGTACTCGTCTACGAGCGCATGCGTGAAGAACAGCGCTCGGGAAAGTCGCCGCGTATCGCCGTGGCCAACGGATTCGACAAGGCCTTCTGGGCGATCGTGGACTCGAACGTCACGACGCTGCTCGCCGCCTTCGTGCTGTCGCAGTTCGGGACCGGCCCAATCAAGGGCTTTGCGGTCACGCTTTCCATCGGTCTGATATCGAGCCTTTTCGTGATACTTTACATCACTCGCTACGTGTACGAGTTGATATTGCTCTCCAAAAACCTTAAAAAACTGAGTGTATGACAAGGAGAACCGCTTTGGAAAGGGTGATAGACTTTCTTAAATATAAATGGATTACGATCGGGCTTTCGACGGCCGCCATCATCTTGTTCTCGGTGACCACCTACACAAGGGGCGGTTTTACATGGGGCATCGATTTTATAGGCGGGGTTAAGCTTACCGTGCAGTTCGCCGGTACCATGAACCCGAGCGACATTCGAAGAGAGCTCGAGAGCCACAACATCAAGGCCGATGTCCAGCAGTATGGCAGGGAGGAGCAGAACGAGTTCATCATCTCCTCCAAGCTGCTCGAAAGAGGGGAGTCCTCGGAGAAGAGCGCGGAAATACTCAAAGAAGCGCTCGGCAAAACCTTCGCCGGTATAAAAATTCTCGCCACCGAGACGGTTGGCCCGGCAGTGGGGGATTTTTTGCGAAAGTCCGCCGTAAAGCTTATGCTTATCGCCATCGTGCTTATGGGTGTGTACCTCGCGTTTCGATTCGAACTGAAATATTCCGTTGGCGTTATGATCGCCGTTGTGCACGATGTGATAATAGCGTTTCTCTTCTGCGGCTATATCGGCCTCGAGATCAACGTTCCAATCGTGGCGGCCATCCTCACCATCTTCGGCTATTCGGTCAACGATACCATCGTCATCTTCGACCGCGTGCGAGAGAACCTGAATATCCACGCCAAAAGCGCTTTTAAGCAGATACTCAATATCTCGATCACCCAGACCCTCTCGAGGACTTTCATCACCTCCCTTACGACTTTCTTCTGTGTGCTGGCGCTGTATTTGATCGGGGAGGGGACGATAAGCGACTTTGCGCTCGTCATGCTGGTGGGACTTGTGGCCGGCATCTACTCCACGATTTACATCGCTTCTCCGGTGGTGCTATTGTGGCACAGGGCGCGGGGCAACGAATGAGAGGGCGATGAGGCCGTCCCGAATGCCGTGCGCCGCGCGTGCGGTCGCGCTTTTTGCGCTTCTTTGTTCGGCCGGGGCTTTGGCCGGGCCTCCCACGGCAGGGTTCGGCCCCGAAGACATACTCGGCTTTTCCCGCCGCCTCGCCCGGGGCGGCGAGTATTTTCGGGCCCATACCGAGCTTTCCCGCCTGAACAGCTACTATCCGGGCTATATCGATCCGGGCGTTTTACGTGTAAGCGAACTCTTTCTATTGTACGGCGGAGGCCGGTACGAGTCCGTCTTAAATGCCGGCTTGCCTGAGTCGGGGCCCGGCCGATGCGCGGCGGCCGTTTTATCGGCGGACTCCGCTATGGCGCTTGGCGATTACGAGCGGGCGTTAAAAATAAGCCGGATTTCGCCGGATGCGCCATGCGGTCCTTTTCTGGGCGGGGCCCTGTGCAGAAGGGCCTTCATGTCCCTCGTATTGCTTGGCCAAACCGACGAGGCCGCCGGATTGCCGCCTCCCGAGGCCGAGGAGCCCGGCGGAGGCTTTGACCCCGATGCCCATGCCAAATTGCTCGATTACGCACGCGCCGGTTTTTCCGATCTCCGTTCGCCCAGGGCCGCGCTTGCCCTTGGGGCCGTTCCGGGCCTCGGCTACGCGTACGCCGGAAATCTTCAGAACGGCGTTATAGCGTTTATCGTCGTGGGCGTGTTTTCCGCCTTGACCTATTTTTCGTTCCGCACCGATAATGCGCCGCTGGGCATCGTTTTCGGCGCGACTGCGGCCGTGTTTTACGGCGGCGGCATGGTGGGTGCGTATAGGGAGGCCCTGCGCTACAACGGCTCCATCCGGGAGCGAATTCGCGAGACGGTATACGATGAATTTCGTCCCGACGCCGACCGGGACGAGATCTTTCGCAGGTACGGTATAGGTTATGGGGGGTATTGACCGGGCTTACATGGAGCAGGCTCTAAGGCTGGCGTTCGCGGGCATGGGCGGCACCTCCCCGAACCCCTCGGTCGGAGCAGTCCTTGTGCGCGACGGAGAGGTCGTATCCACGGGCGCAACCCGCGCCTGTGGCGGAGACCACGCCGAGGTGTGCGCCATCAAGGGGGCGGTTGCTCCGGCGGAGGGCTGTGACATGTACGTCACGATGGAACCCTGCTGCCACCACGGCAGGACTCCTCCATGCACGGAGGCGATCATCGCCTCGGGTGTTCGGCGCGTCGTAATCCCCATACTCGATCCGAATCCGCGCGTTGCCGGGAAGGGGGTGGAGTGCCTGCGGGGCGCGGGGGTGGAGGTCGTTATGATGGACGAGATGGCCTCCGAGGCGCGCGACCTCATCCGCCCCTTCGAAAAATTTATTCTAAGCGGCAGGCCCTTCGTAATTCACAAGGCCGCCATCTCCCTCGACGGGCGCATAGCGACCCGTACTGGCGATTCCCGCTGGATCTCCGGCGAGGCGTCCAGGTACGTCGTTCACCGCCTTCGTTCGATCGCCGACGCCGTCATCATAGGAAGAGGCACGCTGGAAAAGGACAATCCCGAGCTTACTGTCCGCATGAATTCGTTCGCCAGGGACGTTCGAAGACGCTTCGGGGCCGGCGGGCGGCGCATCGAAGGATACGCCAATCATTTTATAAAGCTGCTCCTCGAATCGGACGCGTTTAACGACTCGGCCTCGCCGCTTCGCGTGGTGATCGGGCTTCCCGACGGGCTTGCGCCCGAGCTTAAGATAATGGGCGACGGCAGGGTGCTCTTTATCGGATCGATGGAGGAGAGGAGAGGCTTGCGGCGGCGCGCCGACCTGGAGTATCTCCGAGAGCTCGAGGAAACGGGAAGGCTGGAATTTGTGGAGGGCGCGGGCCCGGCGGAAATTGTGGACAATGCCCTGCGCCTGCTGCACCGGCGTGGCATAGTGATGGCGCTGCTCGAAGGTGGAGGCGCCCTTGCGGCATCGTTTTTCGAGGCGGGCGCGGTCGACCAGTTGCTCTATTTCATCGCCCCGCGCGTTTTCGGCGGCGGAGTCCCGGTTACAAACGGTGCCGGTGTGGGGGCGGTGGACGAGTCGCTTTGTCTTAGGGATGTAACCACCGTCGGCCTGGACGGCGATGTTCTCTACGCCGCCTACGCCGGAAACGGCTGATGGGCCAAGCTTAGGGTTTTTCTGGGGGATTAAGGTGTTTACGGGTTTGATCGAAGAGACGGGTGTCGTCGTAAAAACCGTGCCCTCCGGGACGGGGGCCACACTGACCGTCTCCGCGGATGTTGTGCTTCAGGGTACCGCCGTTGGCGATTCCATTTCGATAGACGGCGCCTGCCAGACTGTGACGCGTATCGGCGGCGGGTCGTTTTCGTTCTTCTGCTCGAGGGTTACGCTTCAGGCGACCACGCTGGGCTCGTTCGGCCCGGGGAGGCGGGTAAACCTCGAACGGGCGATGACAGCGTCCGGGAGATTCGGAGGGCACATCGTGCAGGGACATGTGGACGGCCGCGGGGTAATTTCCTCCGTGCGCCGCGACTCGGATGGGATGGAGATCGTTATACGGGTATCCGAATCCATGGGCGGGTACATCGTCCCGAAGGGCTCTGTGGCCGTGGACGGGGTTTCGCTAACCGTGGTCTCGCTCGAGCCCGGCGGCTTCGGCCTCTACATCATCCCCGAAACCGTTTCCAAAACCACCCTTCCGGAGCGGAAGGCCGGCGACAGCGTCAATATAGAAGTCGATATACTTGCCAAATACGTGGAGCGGATGATGGGGCGGCGGGAAACCGGGGAAGCGGACGCGGGAGAGGAGGTCCTTAAACGAAAGCTCATGGAGGGCGGCTACCTGTAGCTTTGCGGGACCGGAGGAAGCGGCGCGCCCGGAATCAGAAATGGGCGCCGGGAAAGAGCTTGGCAAGCTCCTCGCGCGTCCGGATGCTGAAAAACTTGTCCAGGTACGCGAGTCGGAAGACGTTCATGATGGCCGGATCGATGCTGTGCAGGATTATCTCGCGCTTCTCGTTTTTGGCGATATTGACCGCCTTGATAAGGGAGCCGATCCCCGAGGAATCTATATAATTCATGGCGGAGAGGTCCAGGATCACCCACTTGCTGCCGGCGCATTTTTCGAGCGCGGTCTCGAACGACTCGACCTGCTCGATATTGAACCTTCCCTTGATGGTGAGTACGACGGCGTCCTTGCCGATTTTTCCGGATTTTATTTCCATGTCCCGCCAGCCGGGTATTTGAATTTCGGTCTCTCGCGGCCGTGACCCTGCGTCCGGCCGGTCAGCCCGTGTTCGATATTGACTTTCCGCCTTTCGCGAGCGATCAGATTCCGAATATTTTTTTCATGCTGATTATACCCGGTTTGATCGGCAATTCAACAATTTTTCCGCCTTTTGAGGAGGAAAGATAGATGGCGTGGATAGCCTCGATAGCCCTGTAGGCGTCCTCGCCCCCCGAGGTCGCCTGTATGTCCTCCCCGGCGAGCATTCTGGCGGCCTCGCGATATTCCATGGTGAAGTAGTTGTCGCGCCTGAAACGCGGGAACGGCCGCTCCGCCAGGTCGTTAAAGCCGGTATAATACCGGGACCTCCTCGCTGTGTGGAGCGACTGATAGCCGTTCCCAGCGACGATTTTTCCCTTCGTGCCGGAGATTAAAAGCTCGAAGACGAAGTAATCCCTGGGGCCGCCGGCCTCGAGGAATACATCGATCCCGCCGCGCGTCCTGATCCAGGCCGTCGCGCGGTCCTCGAAACCGCTCGTGCGGTTTCCCGCCCGGTCGAACCGGCCGGATACCGAGGCGATCTCCCCGAAAAGAAAGCGTATTATGTCGATCATGTGGGTGCCGTCGTGCAGCAGGGGCCCGCCGCCCATCTCCGTGCGCGAAACTCCCCGGAATCCGCCGGTAAGTATGGAGGCGTGCACGGTTCGCACCTGTCCTATTAGGCCCTCTTCGATCATGCTCCTTATTCTGGCGTAACGCGGGTCATATCTGCGCTCGTGGTTTACGATGAGCCCGGCGCCGCGCCGCTTGCAGGCGGCGATGAGGCTTGCGGCGTCTTTCAGGCTTGCGGCCAGGGGTTTCTCGCAGACGATCACACGCGCGCCGCCATGGGCGGCCCTTATGCCTATTTCCGCGTGCGTTTCGGTCCAGGTGGCGACGATGACGAGCTCGGGATGGGCCGAATCGATAAGCTCCTGGTGGCTTGTGAAGGCGTTTTCGCGGGGTATGCCCGACGCGCGCACGAACGCGTTCAGCCTTTCGGGATCGGTGTCGCACGCGTGAGTAACCGCAAGGCCGGCCGATAATGCCCCGCCATAATGAGTGCATGGTTTATGGCGGAGAGGGTCGGATTCGAGCAGAAACCCGATCCTTCCGCAGCCGATGAGCGCTATGCGCGGTCGTTTCATGGATGGCCGCACGGCCCTTAGAGTATGGGCAGGTATTCGCTTATTTCGTAATCGGTGATGTGGGAGTTGAAGCGGTCGATCTCGAACATCTTGTTTTCTATAAAGTTGTCGACGAGCCGGTCTCCCAGCGCGTCCCGCATCAGGGCGCTTTTTCCGAGGTCGACAAGCGCCTCGCCGAGATTTGTGGGCAGAGGCTCAAGCCCCATCTTCTGGAAATCCGCCCGGCTGGCCAGCTTTCGGTCCGGGTCGAGCGGAGGGGGCAGTTCGTAGCGCTCGCTTATTCCTTTAAGGCCGCTTGCGAGCACCGCGGCGAAAACGAGATATGGATTGCACGCGGGGTCCGGGTTGCGAAGCTCCACGCGCATGGCGCCGGGCTTGTCGGGGTTGCACTCGGGTACGCGTATGAGAGAGGTGTCGCATCGGGTGCTCCACGAAATGTGCGTGGGCGCCTCGAAGCCGTATAAAAGTCGCTTGTAGGAATTTATCCACTGGTTGGTGATTGCGAAAAACTCCCTCGAGTGTCGGAGTAGCCCCGCTATATAGCGCCTGCCCTCAACGGAGAGACGCGATTCATCGGTGTAATCGAAGAAGATGTTCTCCTCGTCGAGGAAAAGGGACTGGTGGATGTGCATGCCCGAACCGTTCTGCTCGGCCAGGGGTTTGGGCATAAAAGAGGCGTAAATGCCGTTGGACTGGCCGATCTCCTTGACGATTAGCCTGAAGGTCATGATGTTATCGGCCATTGTAAGCGCGTTCTCGTGCCTAAGGTCGATCTCGTGCTGGCTGTGGGCCCCCTCATGGTGAGAGGATATGACCCCTATGCCCATCTTCTCGAGGGTTAGGACCGTCTGCCGTCGGTAGTCCGATGCCATGTCGAGCGGGGTTAGGTCGTAATATCCGCCGCGGTCGAGGATCTCCGGAGACGATGAGTTTTTAAAGAAAAAGAACTCTATCTCCGGACCGGTATAAAACGAATAGCCCTCATCGGACGCCCTGCGCAGCATCCTTTTGAGCACGTAGCGCGAGTCCCCCTCGTAGGGGGTCATGTCGTTGCGGTATATGTCGCAGAACATGCGGGCCACCGAGTCCTCCCGGGGACGCCACGGAAGCACCTGAAAGGTCGAGGTGTCGGGAAGGGCTATCATCTCGGACTCGTCCCGGCGGATGGCCCCCTGGAGGGTGGAGCCGTCGAAACGCACCCCCTGGACAAGGGCGTCCTCGAGCTCGTCAATGGTTATGGCGAAGCTTTTAAGAAAGCCCAGGATGTCCGAAAACCACAAGCGGATGAATTTCACCCGGTTTTCGGCGGCGAGCTTCAGTATGTATTCCCTGTCTCTGCTCATCTACCGTATTCCGTTTCTCCTGAAGCCGTGGATCATGGCGACTTTCTCCACGGCCGAACGATATTCCCGCGGCGAAATCATCCCGCTCTCCATCTCCTCGTACAGCAGGCGAAGAAGTATGTAGAACATAACCCACCTCCTGTATGCGCTTCCGATATATGTATCGGCACAAAGGAAGGTGGTTTATTAGCCCCGGAAATGGCGGACCAGGTTAACCGGTCTTTTCTCCCGCCTGCTTCCCAAAGTAGACGCGTCCCCCGGAGAGGATGCAAGCCACTCTAAACGGCCCGGGGGTCGGAACTCCCACTGTTCGGTAATCAGAAACTTAGGTAAATAAGGATTATGAAGATTACCAAAAGCAGCGCGAAAAGCCCCATTATAAAGTAGGTCATCCGGGACACCCCCCCCTCCGGGGCGGCGTTTGTGGGCTGCTCCTTCAGGGGATTTCTGACGGGAATGGTCTTTTTACTGATGGGGCCGTCCACCATGGGGTCGTACATACGCAGCTTGACCTGCCGTTCGTCTTCCACCATTTTACCGTAGATGCCGGGCGCGATCTGGGAGAGTATTTCTATGGGATCGTTTTTACTGCTCGCCTTGATGTCGATAACCTCGCAGGGCACCGGCCGGACGTGGTCTTCCACCCTGAGGTTCAATATTTCTATGAAGTATTTTTCGCGCTCCGAGTTGGCGACGATCTTGGCCATTATCCGGTCGCCGATTTTAAGCTCGTACAGGGGTTTGCCCTTTACCGGGGCCAGTATGGGCTGAAGCGGCAGGATGACCGAGCCGTCCTCGACGTTGTAACCCTTCTTCGCCGCCTGTGCGGCCGGGGTCTCCACCGCCTGCTGGCGTCTCTCGCGGGCCGCCTTGAACTCCTCCTCCGTTACTTCCTGTATGCCTATCTCGAGTATCAGGTTTTTGTCGTGAACTATGCGGTAGAGCATGTCGGAGAAGAATATCTCGACGCGATCGTAATCGTAACCGGAGGCGGATTCGTAAAGCTGCGAATTGAGATTGGGCTGTGTGGCGACCGCCTTGAGCTGGTCAATCAGCGAGGAGCTCATGCTGGAGTTGAAGTTGCCCTTCCACTTGAGCTCCATGATGTTCTCCTCGTAGCGCTCCCAGCCGACGTGGGGCTCGAGTTCGAAGGCGTTGGAGAAGGTCGATACGATGATGTTCTGGTTTTCTATGGAGCCTTCGGTGTCGAAGACGACAAAAAAGATTCCATAGAGGTTAAGCGATTGCGACTTAAACCGGCCTTTTACTACAAGGTAGCTTCCGCCTTCGAGGAATTCACCCTGGGTTCTGTTTTCAGCCATTTCCCTGTTCCACACACGTTAAAGTGAATCGGAAACCGGCGATACGGCGAAACCGGATCCCCGGGATGTCGTTATTTTCCGGGCGGCGTTTTGCGCCACTTATCGAATGCGCAATCCTGTTTATTATATATGGATTTCCGGAAACTCAAACCGCGCCGCATTCTACGCATTAATTGCGTCTTTGTCAATAGAATTATTTTATTTTTACGGCCCTCGATTGTCAATGGGCGCGATGCGCGATTTAAGGCGTGTATGCCGGCCCGCAAAAGGAATGCGGCGTGACGGCCGCGTATGGCCGGGAGCGGATGAAAGGCCTCCGGCGGCCGGATTTCGCCGTTGGGGGCGTGTGCTGGTTGACTTTTTTCGGGCCATGCCCCATTATCATAACAGGGCGGGGAAAAATGATCTGTTGGGCGCCCGATTTTCGGCCGAAAATGATAATGAATACAATGGAAAATTCTGACCGCTGAGGCGGGGGGATGGATATGGAAGAGCAGGGCGTTAACGTTGATAACAACGGCAAGACGGGCTCCATTAAGCTTGTGGCGAAGGTGGCGCTTGTAGCGTTGATTTTCGTGGTCGTTTTCTATCTCATCTTTATCACCACGCGTTACGGCAAGGCCGTCTTTATCCTCTCGAACCAGGAGATAGCGTCTACCGATGCCAGGCAGGTGACACGGTACACCGTCGGGGAGAAGGTGCACTTTTTCATTAAACGAAACTTCGAAGACCTCGATTCCAATATGTTCTCGATGGAGATCGAGTATTTCGAGAACAACGACTTCAAGCGGTACAAGCAGATAAGCTTCGAGATCGACAAGAACTTCGAAGAGCTCGGCGCCTATGTGCCCGCGGTTTATTTCAAACGGCCGGGCAGGTACCGTATAAAAGCCTCGCTGGACGGAAAGGTGGTCGCGACGAACGAGATCGAGCTCGTCGAGCAGTGAGCGGCGGGCCCCTTTCGATCTGTCGCGTATCGGTCGACGGCGACGGCCTTGGCCGGGGCGGGACAATTTCGAAGGCATGGTATGGCGGTAACTCCAACGATCAGGGTGCGGCGAAATGTTGATTAAAAATAATTCCGGCATCGGGCTCTGTCTACGCGTCGCCCTTGCCATCTCCGTTACGGTGTTCCCGGCCGCCCCGGCGGCCGCATATTCCGACCAGACGACCACCGAGCGGGTGCTCAATGAAAACAAGGGCTTTATCGATTTTATGGATGTGTGCGTGACCAACTTCGGCGATGAGCAAAGGGAGCGTTTCAGGGAGATCTACCGCCATCATTTCAACGCGGAGGTCGCTTTTCTACAGTCCGACTACAAGGCCGCGTTCAAGCGGCTGTATCTTTCCGAGGGCGTCAATGCGGGCCTTTTTGCGGATATGGCAAGGGATATCTACCTGGAAGGGGCCAAGGACATACTCGACAGCCTCGCACCGGAGATCATCAGGTCCAAAAACTCCAGGGCCAAGCTCTACCTGACACTCGGATACCGCGACAGGGCCGTGGGCTTTAACTACTACACCATCGGCATGGCGTCGAACCCAAAGCTCTACTCGTATAAAATCTACAAGTATATCGACACCGTCAAGATGTCGCGAAGGGCCAAGCGCTACGCCTTCCTGGCCCTTTATGAGAGCCGCTCGGACGAGATGAAAACGAAGATATTCAACCATCTCTTCGAGATGGAGCGAGAGGCGGGCAATCCATTCTATAGCAGGTTCCTGGCGAAGAATGGGGACGCTTTTTTGAACGAACTGAACCGGGATTATTACGAGTCCACCCCGGCGGATGCCTCCGCTGAAAAGACAAAGGGCGAAGCCGACGCCGAGGCGGGGTCCTTCGAGAAGAAGACCGAACGCAGGGTGCGCTTTCGGGCCGAAAAGACCGTGGCCCAGTACATACTCAATCGCGAGTTCGAAAAGGCGGAGGATACCATCCGCGAATACGTGGACGACTTCAATTTCAAGATTATTAAGGCCATGCTGGAGATGCTTTCGGCCGAGGGTTCCGGTTCCCCGGACGGAGTGGATTACAGGGGGTTTCTGCCGCATCACACCGATAATTACGTCCGCTATTCGAAGGAGTCGGCGCTTGCAAGCTTCTCCGGCTCCATAAAGGTCGAGGATTACGTGGAGAAAAGCGGCCCCGGGGAGAAGGCGAAGCCCGGAGACGGAAAGGCGGCCGAAGGGAAAGACGCCGCCCATCATGACGGAGAGGAGCGCGTCGAAGGCAAGAAATGAACGGCGGACCATAGAGGCACAGAGATGCCGAACGGTCCCACGTTAGCCCGCGGCCACCATCCCCATGGAAGACCCCAAAGAACTCCTGCGCAAGGTGCACCGAAGGGCGCTCGACGGGGTGCGCGGCGGCGATGCCGCCCCTGCGGACGCGCCGGACAAGATCGCCGAGGCCGACCGCAACCTTCGAAAGGCCATCGCCGCCCTGTACATCGCACTGGACGGAGCGGGGAGCCCGGCTAAAGCGGTCGATATCCTCTCGGAGCACGCGGCGATGTTAATCGAGATGATTCGTCAGATAAAGGGCGGGCCTTAAGTCCGTCGACCGGCAAATAATTCTTGCATTTATTGGTATCGATGCGATAATCCCTCCAATGACGCCGGTTGCCCGGCGGCGTTACCGCGAGTACACGATCCGGGGGTAGGCATATGTTTGCAGGGCGCGTGGTGAGAAGCTGCTCGATGGCTGCGGTCTTATCGCTTTGCGTGGTCGTCATTATCGCTTGCTCGAAGGAGGAGTTTGGGGGCCTCGGGATAGAGGTTCCGTCGGGAGACGGAAAGGTCGGGAAGGACAATCCCTACGTCATAGTTTCGGTGTACAAGGGCGGTACGGGCGATATGGCCGGGCTGCAGCCCGGCGATGTGATCCTGAGCGTTGACGGCCATGCACTGAAGGGCATGCGTTACGACTATATCGTCAAAAACCTGCTCCGCGGAAAACCCGGCTCCCTGGTCACCCTGGAGGTGGAGCGCGGCGGAGAGATTATGATCTTCCGTGTCCTGCGCGGAAAAGTCGTTCTTAAAGAGTGACCGGACATATTCCCGCCAACAGGAAAATCAATGGATTGTAAAAAACTGGCGTGGTACGCACTGGCTGGATTTACCGCGTTCTTCTGGCTTGTAATTGCCATCGACATCATTTATTGGTATTTTTACTGATTATGAAAAGCGTTATCGACAAGGTCAAGGAATCGATCGACCAGATGCCAACGCTCTCCCCGGTCATCCACAAGATCACCGAGGTGGCCAACAACGTTAAGTCCTCGGCCCAGGACCTCACCGACGTCATCCAGCTCGACCCGGTTCTGACAGCCAAGGTCATCCGGATGGTGAACTCCGCCTATTTTGGACTGCCGCAGGAGATAAAGTCGCTTAAGCAGGCCGTCGTGATGCTGGGGCTCAACACCATAAAGAATGTGGCGCTCTCTTCCGCCTTTTTAGGCAAGGTGAACCTTAAGGGCAACACCTCCCTTAACGGCCAGGACTTCTGGAAGCACTCGCTGGGCGTGGCCGTGGCCACCAAGCTCATAGCGCGCAGGATGAACGTAGACCAGAAGCTTCTGGAGGAGTACTTTATCGCCGGACTGATCCACGACATCGGCAAGGTGCTCATCAACAACTTCTTCCCGGAGGAGATGAACAGGGTCCTGGAGGAGGCCTCCCGGCGCGAGGAGCCCATCATCGACATCGAGCGGCGCATATTCGGCCTTACGCACGAGGAGATCGGAATAGCCATTGGGAAAAAGTGGCGTTTTGCCAACAGCCTGCTCTATTCCGTGGGCCGGCACCACCAGCCGGTGCTGGAAGGCTCGTCGGCGATATTTTCCATGAGCGTGTGCGTCGCGGACACCTTCGTGAAGTCGCTGGAGATCGGTTTTAGCGGCAATTACCGCGTCGAGCCGGTGCCGGAGGAGGTGTGGGCGGCGCTTGGCCTCGACGAGGAGGGGGTATTCGCCGCGCTCTCGACCATCAACAACGAGATCGAGAAGGCTGTGCTCTTCCTAAAGTAGGCCATGGGCGACTGGAAGCTGACATTCTGGGGGGTTAGAGGCTCCATTCCGGTCCCCGGACCGACCACTGTGAAATACGGGGGCAACACCGCGTGTCTCGACATCCGTTCCGACGAGGGGGACTGGATCGTCTTCGACGCCGGCACGGGGCTACGGGTGCTCGGCGATTCCCTGGACCTCTCGAAGAAGCACGAGATCAATATAATGATCTCGCACCCGCATTGGGACCACATAAACGGCTTCCCCTTCTTTACGCCCATCTACATTCCAGGAAACAGGGTGACGGTCTACGGGCCCTCCACATTCGAGCTTACGATGGAGGACGTTATCGCCGGCCAGATGAAATACTCGTATTTCCCAGTACGGACCGCGGAGCTCTCGGCGGACCTGCGTTTCAGGGAGCTCAAGGAGGAGGAGATACGGATAGGCAACTACACCGTCAGGACGCAGATGCTCAACCATCCCGTCACCTGCCTGGGATATCGTGTAAGCTATAAAGACCGGGTGTTTATCTATCTGGGGGACAACGAGCCCTACTACAACGTGTTTGACGACGGCGATTCCGAAACCGACGCGGTGGCGCGGCAGATGAACGAGCGCCTGGTGGATTTCGTGCGCGGGGCTGACACGCTGGTGGCGGACTCGCAGTACGTGCCGGCGGAATATGGAAGCCACAGGGGATGGGGCCACAGCCACACGCACCATGTCGTCAATCTGGCGCTTAAGGCCGGGGTGAAGCGCCTGTTCTTCTTTCACCACGAGCCGCTTCGCACCGACGCACAACTCGACCGGCTGGTGGAGCACTACCGGGGCAAGATGGTCGAAAAGAATCTACCGCTGAAGATAGACGCGGCGCGCGAGCGCGCAAGCTTTGACATTTAATCCGCGCCCGAACGCCCCTCGATGATGCCGCCAAGCAATGCCTCGAGGTTTTTGCCGAGGTCCGGGACGTAATAGCCGCCCTCCAGTATGCCGAATATCCTTCCTTCGGCCTTTTCTCTGGCGAATGCCCCGGCGATCCGGCCGATGCTCCGGTAGTTGTCGGTCGAGAGATTTCCCCCCCAGTCGTGCTCGTACTGGTCGAATCCGGCCGAGATGCCTATGATGCCGGCGCTCTCTACGGCATCGAGCGCGGCGCGCGTTTCCCGAAGGAATTCGCCCTGCTGGGACGACTGTATGTTGAGCACGTGGACGTTTCGATACGGCCTGAAGATGGCCTCCGTGCCGTCGCCGAAGTGCAGGTCTATGTCGAGTATCACCGCCGAGTCTACCAGCCCCTCGTGCAGGAGTTTACGGACGGCGACTCCCATGTTGTTGAAAAAGCAGAAACCCCAGTTATGGTCGGGGTTCGCGTGATGTCCCGGCGGCCTTATTACCCCGAAGGCCACGTACCCATCCAGCGCCTCGCGCGCCGCGCGGATCGCGCCCCCGGCCGCCATGCGGGCCGTCTCGTAGCGGACGGGGCTGTTTTTCTCCTGGGCCAGGAGCGAGTGGGTGTGGCAACGGAGTATGTCCTCCTCCGAGCAGGGCTCGGGCTCCACGACCTCGTACCTCGACGAGAGGTCCGACATGATGCCGCGGACGCGCTCGGGTGACTCGCAGTCGGCGGTGCTGTAGGGCGTAAGGTAGATCGGATGATAGACCAGCCTGATAATATCTTTGCGGCGTGAAATACCCGGCATGGTTTCGTCCCCCTATAAAAGCTTCTCCTTGATATTATACTGCCACAGCTCTACGAGCTTGTCGAACTCGCGGTCACGCGTCCTTCCCTCCCACGCCTTGTTGCGCCGTTTGATGAGATAGGCCACTGTGGAGTCCTCCAGAAGGAAACTTTCGTTGAGCGTGTTGAGTTTCCTGATCAGGTGGTTGAGATTGTAGGTCTGGAAATCGCCTATATAATCGATAGCCGCGACAGTGGGCTCGTATTTAATTAAAAGCTCGATGAAATAAAGGCTAAGGCGCAGCGAATCGATGCTGCCTCCGGCCGCCGACTGGATATGCATGCTGAGCTTTTCGAAAAGGTCCATGTGCTGATAATAGGATTCGTAGATGGGCTTTATATATTCGGGAAAGATATTCATTATCTCGATGAGGTCGATGGGGCTTTCGATCTCACGGAAGTGCTGGAATATCCTGACGCTGTGCTCGTTATGGGGCTCGACCTCTATAAGCTCCACATACATGTCCTTTATGATTGTTCGGACCTTGCCGGACTTTTTTAAATAGATTTCGATCTCGACCGGCTCGACGTAAAAATTGGTCTTTTCCGGAGGGCCCATAACAGGACCTATTTTCCGACCCTGCCCAGAAGGGCCTCGAGTTTGCGTTCGTAAGCGCCGCCAGGGGCCAGATCGCGCGCCTTTGCCACAAGGGGCGCTATATCGGTCCCGCCTGCGGCCGCCTTTTCTATCCCCTCGAGGGTCCGGTGAAACTCGATGGCGCGGTCCTGAAGCCGGGTGTGCGAGATCCCCCACAGGGTGTCGCCCTCCCTTACCTCCACGCGTTCGCCGTCGGGCATTACGAAGACGTTGCCCGGATAGATCCAGTTGGGATTTCGCGTTTTCATGGAGGCAAAGGGGATGGGTGCGTAGCCGTTTTTAACCGCGACCCGGTTGACATAGGTGAAGATATCGTGATCGCTTACCGATATTCCGTATTTTTCGATGAGCCCCTCGCGCACACGCCTCTCCTCGGCCTCGCGCCTGGCGCGCTCCTCCTCGACTGCCGCCATGCGGCGCTCCTCGAGAAGCGGCGCGCCGTAACGCCAGGCGAGCGCCGCCAGCGCCAGAAGAACGAGTATTCCAAGCGGTACGAGCGCCTTTCGCAAATAGGCCGCCATTCGGGCCCTATGGGGCCTTCCCTCCGATAGGCCTAGGTCTTCAATGGATTCGTACTCGTAGCGCCTCTTTTTCTCGGCAATGGCCGCGCGAAGCTCGCGCATGCGCGCCTCGTCCTTTGTCCTTCCGGCGAAAAGGCCAAGCAGCTCGCGGAGCCTGCGCCGGTCCTCGATGATGGTTTCGTAATGGCGGTGTAGCTCGGGATCGTTTATCCTTTCGAGCGCCATGGTATCGTCTTCCGGCGCCTCGTCGAGCACCGCAAAGGATGGGGGAGCGTCCGACAGTTTTTCCATGTACTCGTAGAGGGAGCCGTCGCAGAGCGCCAGGCATATCCTGAAGCGCGGCGCGTTGTCTGAGGGTATGGACGCGGGATCGGCCGCGCCGCGCCTGGAGGCGATAAGCTTCCACAGCGCGGCGGCGAGCTTTCGGTCGGTGGTGGTGTCGTGGCGCAGCTTCAGGAGGGCCAGCATGTTCATGGTCTCGCGGACCGACTCGAATTTGGATGGCGCGTCATTCCCGGCTTCCGGAAAGCGCGCGGCGATTGCGTCGATCTCGCCTGTCGCCATTATATCCGCCGTCTCGTTCGCGCCAAGCTGGCGCTTTATGTCGGCGACCATCTCGGCCGCCTCGCCGTACTTGCAAAGCTCGTACTGAATGCCCGGCATCGCCATAATCGGTCCGCCGGCGGAGGAGCGAACCGGCGGGCGACCCGGCCCGGGGATGAGGACGATCGGCGTGTCGGTGGATTTAAAGACCAGGTTGGTCTCCTCGTATACGGGATAGCTTACCAGTATTATGTCGAGGTCGTCCTTTACGACCGTTTGCACGCCCTCGAAGCCCTTGATATAGCCGACGGCGATGTCCTCGAGGGCTGGTTTGGTTTTCTTATAGAGCACGCGCACGTTGTAGGAGCCCGGATAGTTGCGCGCTGCAAGGCCGTCGCCCGAGTCGAAACTGAAGCCGCCGAAGTCCTTCCGGATTATGGATGCCCCGGCGAAGAGCCTTTGGAGCAGGTCTATATCGTCCTTGCGGTCCGAGAAGATCTTTAGCCTGCCGTGAGAGTGGTGCTTCCAGCGGACCAGTCGGGTGATGTTTATCAAGTTGGACGAGGGCAGTATGAGCTCGCGCACCTGGCCAGGGTCTATCTCCAGCCGGGCGAAATCCCCGCAGCAGGCGCGGGGGAAATGGTACAGGGTGAAGTAGCGATTTTTATAGAAGATGGGATTATTGCTCAATACTATGAAGCCGCTTCCGGCGTAGCGCGACGATTCGCGCGACGACTCCGAGATGGTGTCCATAACCCTGAGTTCGTCGAAATATCCGCCTTCCGGCCCCTTTAGGCTGAAAAGCGAGCGCCTGTTGTGGGTCACCTGGAAGTCCCCGTTGGTGTAGAAGACGCCTATGAAGGAGTCCCTGTCGGAGATGATTTTTTCCCTCGAGATTTCCGGTATGTCCTTTTCGATCTCGACGACCGACACGTTGGTAAGGTCCAGTCCGAAGGTCTTCTGGAAATCCAGGTAGCGCTTCACCATCATCCTGCTGCCTATGTAGCGGTTGGTGGGAAGATAGTTTACGTCGATGTTGAACTGCTCGTGCGAGGGGTTTCCGGCGAGCCGGTCGGTGACGATGATATTCTCGATGAGCGGAATGATTTCGACCGGGAGGTTGATCCAGTTTCCTATGCGTATGAACGGTTTTTCGTCCTCGACGGTGTCGCCGGTAAAGATGACGTAGCAGTCGTGGTCGAGTATGAAGAGCCTGTCGGCGTCCTGCCGTATTACGTCTTTGAGTTCCATCCCGGATGTTCCCCTTCCATTATTCGCGTTTTTCTTGAGCGCGGGCTGTTTCGATTATCCGGATGAATTCTATATGATCGGCCGCGCGCAGGGCAAGCCTTTTTATGGATTCATCGGCGAAGACGCGCGATATCTCGGCGAGGACCGCTATCTGCGAATCCGGGTCGGCGGCGGGCGTCAGGATGAGAAATACGATGTGAGCCCTCCCTCCGTCCGGGGCGTCGAAATCGATTCCGTCGGGGGAGAGGCCGGCGGTTAGGCTCGGCGCGCCGATCTCCGCCATGCGGGCGTGGGGCACAGCTATGCCGCCGTCGAGGCCGGTGCTCATAATTGACTCGCGTTCCAGGGCGCGCCCTGCTATAAGCGCGGAGTCCAGACCGGTTTTGAGCGCAGCGGCTGCGGCAAGCTCGCGGATGGCCGCACCCGGTGTGGCGGCGGCCAGGCGCGGCAGGAACGAGCTCGCGTCTATTAGCCGTGTTAGCGGGCCCCCGGCTTCCGCCGGCAGGAACGCCCGTATAAGCGGGCCGCTGAGCAGTGACGTGGCGAGCGCCATCACCACGATCGATACATAGGCGCTTTCCTCTATTATGCCGTAGCGAAGCGCCGTGAGCCCTATGATGATCCCCATGACGCCCAGCGCGCTCATGGCCGATCCCGTAAGCAGCGACTGGCGTACGGGGAGCCCCGACAGGCGGCCGCCGATAAGCGAGCCGGCGAACTTGCCGCCGAAGGCGAGAGCCGTGAGGGCCAGGGTGAGGGCCGGGTCGAAGTTGCCGATGAAGTCCACGCGAAGCCCTATGGAGACGAAGAAGATGGGGGCGAAGATATTGTTGATGAACTGGTTTATGATGTCCCTTGTGTGCGCGCGCAGGTGCGGCGAGTCGCCTATGGCTATACCAGCAAGAAAGGCGCCGAGGATGGCGTGTATGCCTATCGCCTCGGTAACGGCCGAGCATACAAGCGCGATCGAGACTACGAAGGCGATGACGCCGCCGGGCCACTCGGTGCGGCGCTCTATCCAGGGGAGCGCCTGATTTATGAGCGCGCGCACCGCCGTGAGTATGGCGACGGCGGCGAGCACGCTTAGCGCGGCGGTCCTGGCGACCGCCGCGGCCTGGAGGGCCCCGGTGGATGCGAGCTGCACAATGACCGAGAACACGATCCATCCGAAGAGGTCGTTTACCATGGCCGAGGCGAGCACCAGCATACCGAAGTCCGTATGGAAAAGGCGCATATCCATGAGGATCTTGGCGATGATGGGAAGGGCCGTTATGGAGAGGGCCACGCCGACGAACAGGGCGAGGACGAGGTCGCTTTGGCCTCCGAAAAAACCCGGGGCGAAGAAGGCGAAAGAAAACCCGAAGGCGAAGGGCAGCGCGATGTTGAAAGCGCTCATGGTGAAAACGGTTTTACCCTGTTTGAGGACCGAGGAGAGATCGACCTCGAGCCCGGCGACAAGAAGCAGGAAAACCACCCCCATGTAAACGATGGCCTCCATGGCCGTCGAGCCGCGCGTTGCGGCCGGGAATATCCACTGGAAGAAACCGGGCGAGAGGCGCCCCAACAGGCTTGGCCCAATGATTATGCCCGCTAGGATCTCGCCCGCCACAGGCGGCAGGCGCAGGCGCCTGAATAGCTCGCCTAAAAGCCTGCCCGAGCCCAGCATTAGGGCAATGCCCATAAAGAGGACTGTAATGTCGTAGCTGGAAAGCGTATTCATGGCTGTCGATGAGCGGTATCCATGCTCCCGGCGCCGCATTGAAGCCGCTCCCGCATGGTAGGGTCCCAGGGGGCCTCTTGCAATTAAATTATGCGCGCCCGGGACTTTTTTTGCTGGCTGAGTGGATTCCAAACCGCTATTTTAATGGAGAGAGGCGCCATTTTACGGCGCTTCGAATCGGGCGTCATGCCGATTAATACTATAG
>MVZN01000014.1 GCA_002069125.1 Spirochaetes bacterium ADurb.BinA120 | reverse complement strand
GCCGGGGCGATGATCGACCCCGCCCCGCCCGCCAGCACGATCGAGGCCGAACTCACCGTCCCCGCCGACGACAGCAGGTTCAGCGAGTTGCCGGCCGCGTTGGCGCCCGTCAGGTTCACGTCCGCGCTGAACGCCCCGCGGGTGGTCAGCAACGAGCCGATGTACAGCGCCTGGATCGACCCGCCCGTCCACGAGCCGGCGTAGATCACGCCCGCCGCGCCGGCCAGGTTGAGCACCGATCCAACCACGTTGCCCATCGCGTAGAGCATGTTCAGGCTCGTGCCGGCCGTGTTCTGCCCGGTCATCGTGACGTTGGCGCCCATGTTGCCGCGGATCATCACCGTCGCCGCCCGCAGGGCCGTCAGGCTGCCCACGGTCCAGGCGTTGCCCATGATCGTGCCGGCGGCGCCGGCGAAGGCCAGATCGGCCCCGTTGAGGCTGCCCAGGCAGTAGAACACGTTCACGCTGTTGCCGGTGGCGCCGGCGCCTGTCAGGTTCACGTCGGCGCCGAAGTCTCCGCGGGACATGATCGTGCCCGCCGACGGGGCCGTCAGCGTGCCCGGGCCCGCCCAGCCGGGGATCGACAGCAGGCCCAGCGGCGAGCCGAAGGTCATGTCGCTGTTGGCGCCGATCTGGCCGGCCATCACGGTGACCGACCCTGTGACCGCGCCGGGGGCGGCGATGCCGGCCCCGTTGAGGAGGTCGCCCACGTAGATGGTGCGGATCGCCCCGTCGCCGGTCAGCGCGATGCCCTCGCCGGTGAGGTCGGCCGAGCGGGCGTTGAGCATGCTCAGCAGGACGCTGCCGCTGATCCTGTCGACCGTGATCCGCCGGTCGCCGCCGTAGCCGGTGATCATCAGCATGGCCGTCGCCCCGCCGGTCAGGAGCTGGATGTCGGCGATCTTCACGTCCTGGCCCGAGGCCGTAGCCTGCCCGGTCACCATCGCCCCGCGAGCGTCCTGGGCTACCGTAATGCCCGCGCCGCCCAGCACCACGTTGGCCGACGCGCCAACCAGCCGCACCGTCACCTTCGTGCCGTCGGCGTCGGTGAACGTCAACGACCCAGCCCCGCCCGTGCCGACCAGCACCGTCGTGCCGAAGTCGCCCGTCACCGTCACCAGCACCTGCGCGGTGTCGGTGTTGCCTTGTCCGTCGGAGATGGTGTAGGTGAAGCTGTCCAGGCCCGCCCATTCGTCCGGCGGGGTGTACTGGACCTGCGAGCCGGCCAGGACGGCCGTCCCGCGCTGGGCCGGCCCCACCGCCGTCAGCGTCAGGGGCTGGCCGTCGTACTCCCGATCGTTGTAGAGCACGTCGATCAGGTGGGCGGTCCCGTCGTTGTCGATGGTGACCGAGTCGCCGGTGGCCTCCGGTGCATCCTCGACCGGCTCGACGATGACGCGGACGGACGCCATGTCCGTGAGGCCCGAGCCGTCGGTGACGACGTAGGAGAAGATGTCTTCGCCGTAGTAGTTGCCCGCGGGGGTGTAGCGGATCTGCGTTCCGACGATCTCGGCCAGGCCCCGCAGCGGCGTGCCCAGCGCGACGATGCTGAGCGTCCCCAGGCCGCTGTCGTTGGCCAGGACGTTGATGGGCACGTCGGCGTCGTCCTCGTCGATGGTGATGGTGTCGGCGACCGCGTCGGGGGCTCCGGCCTGTGCGTCGAGGCGCACGGTCACGCCTGCCGGCGCCGGCGAATCGTCCAGGCCGTCGAAGGCGGTGACGGTGAAGGCCTCGACGTCGCCCGACGCACCGGGCGGCGGGACCCACTCCAGGCTCTCGCCGAAGTTCAGCGTCGTGCGCCCGCCGATCACGGGCAAGCCGCCCTTGGTCAGCCAGCCGGTGGTGACGGACTCGATGACGAAGCTTACCGCGTCGCCGTCGCCGTCCTCCACCCGCGCCGCCGCCTTGAGCATGTCGTAGGTGATGACGGCGTTGGAGCCGCCCGCGCCGGCCTGCGGCACGATCGGGGCGACGTTGTGGATCACCGGGGCGACGTTGGCCATGTCCAGGAAGATGGGGAAGTCCGGGCCGATCATCCAGGGATGCTCCCTGTACAGCCACGCATGGGGGTCCAGGTTGTGGGCAAATCGGAACGCCCAGTGCGTGGTGTTGAAGCCCCAGGCCAGCGCCGTCTCGAACCCCCACACGAAGCCGTCGCCGTAGCTCACCTCGTAGTACCGGCAGGCCGCGGCGCCGAACTCGCCCGCGTCCAGCGGCGTCTGGAAGTCCAGGATGCCCCCGGAAAAGCACTGCCCGTGGATGTAGGTGGAATGGGCGGCGTGGATGCGGTTGAGTTGAACGGCCACGGTTGTGCCGGGGATGTCCGAGCCCCAGCCGCAGAGTTCCGCCTCGACGTGGGCTGTCGGATCCTCGTCTCCGTCGCCGTGGTCGAACGACCAGAAGAGGAAGTGATCCAACGGCCCGACCCAGTTGGGTTTGGACGGGTCGGCCAGAAGGGTAATGGTGGAGATGAGCGACTCCTGGGTGCCGGGCAGGACGGTGGTGCCCAGCAGGGTGGCGAAGCTCATGTCGGAGTTCTGCCCGTCGGAGCGGTCCACCCCGCCGGCGGTCCCGTCGGCATAGAGGATGTAGATATTCGCCGGGTCGAGGTGGCAAACGTTTACCAGCGTTTCATAGAGGCCCTTGACCCGGTCGTAGTAGCGGCTGTGGTTGTTCATCGCGTCTACGCCGCCGGCGAACAGGATCGCGTGATTTCGAGCGCTTCTCGCCGTCACCGACAGGTCGTAGGACGGCACGCTCACGTTGTTGCCGAACTCCTCGATCTTCAACAGGTACGTGCCGGCATCCAGGAGACGGGCGATCCTGGGATAGCTCGTGTCGGCCGTCACGACGCACGAGCCCAGGTCGCGGAGCGTACTGGGGCCTGTCCGCTGGTAGAGCGTCATGCGGATCAGGCCGGAGGTAGCCGCCTGCATCACCACGCCGCAACTGGTGTTCAGTGTGAAGGTCACCCAGTCCACGTCGGCGGCGGTGTGGAGGTTGTGCGTCTGGACCGTGCCGTCGGTGACAATGACCGTGGCCGTCGCGTCGGTGTTGTCGTAGGGCGCCTGGAGGTCCCACTGGTCCGGGTCCAGGCCGACGGTGAAGCTGTCCACGCTGCCCTGACCGGGCGAGCCGGACGTGTCGGCCCAGGCGCCGTCGATGAACTCCACGTCCACCAGGCCCGGAGCGAACGAACCCGTGAAGCGGTAGCGGTAGGTCACGCCGGCTGACGACTCGCTGACCAGCTCCGGCGCGCCGGCAAGCTGAACCCCCCCGGCGGCGGGGCCCGTGAAGCGGAACTCCGCGCCCGCGTCGGTGATGGTGGACTTGTCGATGCCCACGCCCGCGTCGTCGAGGAAGGTCACCGTGACCCAGCCCCGCTGGTTCAGCGTGGCGCGGAGAATGCTCCCGTTGTCGGCGGGGTCGGTCAGTTCCGCCGTCGGCTGAGGAGCCACCGCCCGGCGCAGGTAGAAGCCGTGCGTCTGGCTGCCCGAGCGGACCTGCCCCGTGCCGACCACCTCGCCCAGGTTGTTGACGTCCATGGCCTCGATGAAGGTGTACCACGCGCCCCATCCCGCGTCGCTGCGGTAGAACGTGTCGTTGAAGAGGGTCTTCATCTCCAGGCCGTCCCAGACGAAGGCGTAGTAGCCCAGCGACCCGCCCTGTCGCTTGCCGACGGCCCAGCCGGCGTCGTTGGCGTCGTTGGCGTAGCTGCGGGTGTCGTCCGGCGGGTCGGTCCACACGCAGGCGTGGGCGTCGCTGGTCGGCGTGCCCGCGTAGCCCGCGATGACCGCCCCCGACGCACTGGAGCCCTGGGCCCGGCTGCGCGTACCTCCCAGGCCCGCAAGCTGCTGGATCGACGTGCCGCTGATGGTGACGGCGACCTCGTTCTGCACGCTGCCGGGGGGTACGGCGTAGCCCACGATCGTCCCGCCGTCGCCCAGGTCCAGCCCGTTGACGTTGTGCCACTGGTCCGTCCCGCCGGGGAAGACCGTCGAAAAGGGCGTCAGGCTCAGGCCGAAGTACGCCCCGGCCACGATGTCGCCGCCGGCGTTGATGGACCCCAGCGAGATCGACACCGCACCCAGGTCCGTGTAGCCGGGGCCGGCGTTCCAGATCACGGCGTGGTCGGTCCCGCCCGCGTCGCGCGAGAGGCCGAAGATCTGCCCCGCGTCGTTGATGGCGTAGGCGGCGGAATAATCCCCCCCTGCCGTGCCCAGGTCGATGAGTTGATCGTCCTGCCAGAGGAACGCGTGAGCCCCGCTGGCCGTTCCCGACACGCCCACCACCTGCCCCTGGTTGTTCAGGCCGTACGCGTAGCTCCACGTGCCGCCCGGCAGGACGCCCACGTCGACCATCGTGTAGTCCAGCGACAGCGTGGAGATTCCGAATGCCGCCGCGTACGCGTCGTCGCCCGCCTCGCCGGGCAAGGCGTCCAGGTCCTGGTTCATCCCTTCGCCCAGCGGGGTCTGGATGTCCGGACCGACGCACACGTTGTAGATCCCGTCGGCCGTCTGCTGGGGGAAGAGGACGCGGTAGGTCTCGCCGCCCGCGTGCTGGATGGACGTGGCGGACACCGCGCCGCCCGGGCCGGTGATCGTCACGTCGTCGACGGTGAAGCTGGCCGCCGAGATCGCCTCGCTGAACGTCACGTCGACGTGGTCCACGCCCGAGGACTGCCAGCCGGTGGGCTGGTGAGAGACGACCTGAAGCGTGGAGCGGGCGATGGAAAAATCGCCCGTGTAGACGTCCTCGCCCGCCTCGCCGGCGAAACGGTCGCCGTCCTGGTTCATCCACTCGCCGGCCTGGTTGCAGATGGCCGGGCCGATGACCAGCGCGTACGTCCCCGCCTGTCGCTGCGGGTCGAAGTCGATCCGCCACGTCGTGAGGCCCTCGAGGCTCACGTCGATGATGTCGACCCGGCCGGCCGGGCCGTACAGGCTCACGTCGGCGGGCGTGAACGTGGTCGGATCGAGCACCTGCGTGAAGGTCACGTCCACGTGCTCGACCTGCCCTTGCTCCGTCCCGGCCGGGAGGTGTTCGATGACGGCCAAGTCGCTCGCGGTCAGCTCGAACTGCCCGGCGAAGACGTCCTGGACGGCCTCACCGTTCGTGCCGTCGGCGTCCTGGTTCATGGCGTTGGACGACAGGTCCTGGATGGCGGGCCCGACGCGGAGGGCGTAGACCCCCACCTCGCTCTGGGAGGCGAACGCGATGCGGTACGTGCTGCCCTGGAGGCGGGTGACGGAACTGGCGGCCACGGGCGAGGCGGACGGGTTCACGATGGACACGTCGGCGGGGGTGAACGTGTCGGCCTTGATCAGCTCGTTGAACGTCAGGTCGACGTAGGAGAGGCTCCCCGCGGCCGCGGTGGGCGACTGGGTGACGACGCGGGGCCCGTCGCTGTCGGACAGGATCACCGTGAACGACTGGGCTTGGGCGGCGTTGAGGGCGCCGGTGTTGTCGGCCCACGTGCCGGCCTGGAAGTTCACCGTGACGGGCCCGACGCCCAGCGGCCCGCTTAGGGTGTAGCGATAGGTGTTGCCTCCGATGGCGACGGGGGCGGTGTTGGCGGTCGCGCCCGCGGCGCCGGCCCCGGTGAGGGTGAACTCGGCGGCGGCGTCGGTGATGCTGGCGGCGTTCAACCCGGCGCCGCTGTGGTCGAAGTAGGTGACCTCGATGAGTCCCTTGCCGCCCGATCCCGCGTTGACGACGGCCAGCGGAAGGCTCGACCCGTCAGGCGGCAGGGCGAGTTCCGCGGTGGGCGTGGGGGCCAGCGAGACGGCGAACGTGCCCAGGCTGCCCCCGGCCACGCCGTTGCCTGCGATGTCGCGGACCTCCCCCGCCGCCAGCATGACGCTGTAGAGGCCGTTGTCGCCCGCGTCCCAGCTCCCGCCGGGGGCGGTCACGCGGTAGGTCGCCGTGCGGACCTTGCCGTCGCTGCCCACGTCCACGCCCACCAGCACGGTGGCCCTGTTGAAGCCGCCCGGGCCCGTGACGCGGATGTCGATGTCGTCCAGCGTGGAGACGTCCACCGCCACCGCGTCGCTGTAGGTGACGCTGAACGTGTGGCTGTCGCCCCCGGCGATGGTGACGTTCGCCGCGGTCAGCACCGCCGACGGGCCCTGGTGATCGGGCGTGAGCAGGAACGCGTGCTCGTTGGCCGAGCCCGAGACGTACCCCCCGCCGACAATCTGCCCTTCGTCGTTGATGTCGTAGGCGCATTCCAGCCACCAGGGCGAGTCGGGCCCCAGCAGGCCGTTCAGGTCGTACATCTGCCCGGCGTCGTACACGAACGCCCGCGTCTCGGACAGGCTGGCCGACGAGCCCACGATCTGTCCGTCGTTGTTGACCGCCCAGGCGGTGGAGCGGATGTCGTCGTCGAGCGTGCCCAGGTCCGTCATGCCCCCTTGGGCGCTCCATCGGAACGCGGTGTACCGCTGGCCCACGCCGGTGTGATGCCACCCCACGGCCACGTCGTAGTCGTTGACGCCCAGGGCCTCCCCGTGCCCCGACAGGCTGGGTGTGAGGTCGGTGGGAACGTTCCACTTCCAGATCGTGGGGTGATAGTAGCCCGAG
Source organism: Spirochaetes bacterium ADurb.BinA120 (assembly GCA_002069125.1). GTDB lineage: Bacteria > Spirochaetota > UBA4802 > UBA4802 > UBA5368 > MVZN01. Next base: position 51,556 of record MVZN01000014.1, on the reverse strand, counting down.
GCCGCCTGGAGCTTGCCCGCGATGGTGCCCACCTCGTTGACCGCCAGGGCGGTCCCCTTGTCCAGTTCCAGCAGCAGCGAGCCGTGGACGGCGTCCCAGATGAACGGGTAGGAGTTGCCCGACGAGTCGGTGGTGTAGCCGACGACCAGCCCGCTGTCGTTGACTCCGCGGGCCAGGGACGTGTAGCCCGCCAGCACCGGGGGAATCTCCTGAAGCGAGGAGTTGTACAGGAACCCGCGGTTGCCCCCGGCGGCGTCGTGGTCCATCCGCCCGACGATCCGGCCCTCGCCGCTGATGTCGTAGGCGGCGCTGGTGTCGCCGTACGTGGCGGTGGGCAGGGCGGTCATCGAGCCGCTTTCCCACACGAACGCCCGGCCGTCCCCCGAGGCCAGCGCGGCATAGCCGATCACCAGGCCGTCGTCGTTGAGACCCAGTGCCCGAGAGTAGTCGCCTCCCAGCGTGCCCAGGTCCGTTACGGCGTAATACGTAGCCAATAACAGTCGCGGCTCCAGCTCCTGGAACGACACGAGACGGAAGCTGCCGGCGATCGGCGCGTCTGGCTTCATGGCTGGCTCCTTTGGCCACCGGGCCGCCGAAAACGAAATGATCGGCATGGCAGCAGAGCCACCTTCACCCTGCCCGGCCCTACCGGCCCGCGTATATGATTATGCCGTATTCTTCACCGACCGACCGGCGTCCAGCAAGCCCCAAACGCACATTTCGCGCAAATTCCTGCACGAGTACGGGTGTGGGGGCCAAAGGAAGATCGCCGGGAGAGTCTGTCCCGCAGGCGCAGGGAGAACGGGTTCACTCAGGAGCGGACAGCCGCGGCCGGGTCAGCTTGCCTGGGCGGCCAGGGGCAGGGATTGTCGGCGCAGGGTCGGGGGCATGGTGACCTTGCTGCCGCACGCCGCACAGCGGACGCGGTGCCAGTTGGGTTGGCGTGGGATGGCCAGGATCACGCGGCAATTCGGGTTCGGGCAACGGTGCTTAACGCACTCCATACGGTCCTCGCTGGATAGGAACCTCCCGGCCACGCCCGCACGGGCAAGGCGGCGTCCAGCGAAACCGTACGATTCAGTCGCCCCCGCGGGCAAGCTCGCCCGCTGAACATCTTATCTCTGCGCCCCTGCGTGCGGCGTAACTCGCAACCGACGCGCCGCGCCTACAGGTTGTCCAGCATGTGTCCCAGCTTGGTCTTCTTGGTGCGGAGGTACTCGCGGTTGCCGTCGCAGGGAGGGATCTCCACGGGCACGCGCTCGACGATCCGCAGCCCGAACCCCTCCAGCCCGTAGATCTTCCGCGGGTTGTTGGTCATGATCCGCAACTGGGTGAGCCCCAGGTCCCGCAGGATCTGGTTGCCGATGCCGTAGTCGCGCCGGTCGGCCTCGAAGCCCAGGTGCACGTTGGCCTCGACGGTGTCCATCCCCTGTTCGATCTGGAGCTTGTAGGCCCGCAGCTTGTTGATCAGCCCGATCCCGCGCCCTTCCTGGCGGACGTAGATGACCGCGCCCTTGCCCGCGTCGGCCACCGCCTTGAGGGCGGTGTGGAGTTGCGGTCCGCAGTCGCAGCGCAGGCTGCCCAGCACGTCGCCGGTCAGGCACTCGCTGTGCACGCGGACCAGCACGGGTTCCTCGTGGAGGACGGGCTTGCCGTCCTTGTCCAGCGTGCCCACCCCGCCCATGCACAGCGCCAGGTGCGGCTCGGGATCCACCACGCTGGTGTAGGCAATCAGGCGGAACGTGCCGTACTCCAGCGGCAGGTCGATCTCCACCGCCCGCTCGATCAGCCGCTCGCTCCGCAGGCGGTAGCGGATCAGCTCGGCCACGCTGATCATCTTGATCTGGTGCTCGCCGCAGAACCGCTCCAGGTCCTCTCGCCTGGCCATCGTGCCGTCATCGTTCATGATCTCGCAGATCACGCCCATGGGCTTGAGCCCCGCCAGTCGGGCCAGGTCGACGGCGCCCTCGGTCTGCCCGGCCCGCACGAGCACCCCGCCGTCGCGGGCCCGCAGCGGGAAGATGTGCCCCGGGCGGGCCAGGTCGCCCGGCTTGGCGTCGTCGCGACAGGCCACCTGGATGGTCCTTGCCCGGTCGGCGGCCGAGATGCCCGTGGTCACCCCGGTGGCCGCGTCCACGCTGACGGTGAACGCCGTCGCGAAGCGGGCGGTGTTCTCCTGGGTCTGCGGGTAGAGGGCCAACTGGTCGGCCCGGGCGTTGCTCATGGGCATGCAGATCAGCCCGCGCGCGTGCTTGGCCATGAAGTTGATGGTCTCGGGCGTGACCAGCTCGGCGGCGCAGGTCAGGTCGCCCTCGTTCTCGCGGGACTCGTCGTCCGTCAACACGATCATCTTGCCCGCGCGAAAGTCGTCCAGGATTTCGTCGATGCTTGCGTTCATGTTTCTTGGCCTCTGCCGGGCGGCTTGCCTTCGCCGCTCACCGGCCGGGCGGTCCGTCCAGCGGCTGTTGCCCTTCGTGCACAAAGCTGAGCCCCAGCCTAGTATAACTGATGATGGCGGCCAGGCAAAAGGCCGTCACAATCCATTCCATCGCCCTCGCCAGGCTGCCGCCCAGCCCGTTGGCCAGGCGGTCCAGGTCCGGGCTGAGCAGCACCGCCAGCACCATGACGATCTGGGCGAAGGTCAGGGCCTTGCCCCACCCCGTCGGATGGACGCGGAACTGCCCGGTCACCATGTGGACGATCACGAACCCGCCGATCACCCACAGGTCCTTGCCCACCACCGCCACCACCACGTAGCCGGGCAGGCGGGCGCCCGCCACGGCCGTCGCCGGCAGGGTCAGCGCGAGGCTGGCCGAGATGATCAACACCTTGTCGGCCAGCGGGTCCAGGATGGCGCCCAGGCGCGTCCGGAGGTTCAGTCGCCGGGCCAGCAGGCCGTCCAGGAAGTCGCTCGCGCCAATCACGATCAACACGCCCAGGGCCGCGTGACGGGCCCAGGGCCACTGGTCCTGCTGCATCAGCAGCAGCAGGAAGCAAGGCACCAGCAGCAGTCGCAGCAGGCTGATGCGATTGGGCCAGTTGAGCATCCGCCAGGTCATCAGCTTCTGGCCGGCGGGGCGTGGTCGGGCGGGTTGTTCGCTCTGGCGGTCCATGCGCGATCCTCTCGCCACAGATGTCAACGAGCGGACAAGGAGTTTCTTAGCCCCGCCGTCAAGTCAATCCGCCGCGCGAACCCGGACTATTGGTCTTCCTGGGCTTCCTGGGCGGCGCGGTTCTCGGCTCGTTTGGCCTTGAGCTTGGCCTGCTTGACCTCGATGTGGAACAGGAACGCGCCCAGGAACAGGACGGCGCCGACCAGGTAGGCCGCGACCACCAGCCAGGGGGCGAAGGGGCTCTCCATCAGGCCCATCGGGTATTCGCTGGGCTCCTTGGGCAGATTGACCAGGACGACGGTGGCCATCACGAACAGGATGGCCCCCACCACCAGCAGCAGGGGGATTGCGACCTGGCGGAAGTGATGCCCGTGCTGCTGCTGGGCCTTTCGCTGGAGTTGAGCGGCGCGGGCCTTCTTGGCTGCCGGCGAGATCGAGGCCGAGCCCGCCAGGTCCGGGATGGCCGGCACGACCGCCTGCGGGTCCGACGCCGCGGGCGCAGGCGCCGACAGCAGCGCCGCGAACGGATCACCCGGGTCCGCCGGCGCCGCCGGGGGATCACCGGCCTCCGCGGGCGGGGTCTGCGGCGCGTCCTGCCCGGCCAGCGGGGCCGGGCCGCCCGAGGCCAGCGATGCCAGTGCGTCCGCGTTCATCGACCGTTTATCTTCTTGAGCCATGGCCTTCCTCGTGAAACAATAAGGTGCGCCCATACTACCTTTGATCGGCCGGATTGGCTACAGCATTTTACAGCAGGTGCCCGCATGAACATCCGCCAGCCTGTCTATGCCCGCGATTTCGAGGGGTTCTACGAGGCCTCCCCCACTTCCTGCCGCCACCACGTCCAGAAGCTCCTGGACGCCGCCGAACTGCCCGACGACCTGCCCGAGCGGCTCTGCGGCGGATTGGTGCCCCACGCGGGATGGGTGTACTCGGGCCGGCTGGCGGCCATGACCTTCAAGGCACTGGCCCGCCAAGGCGACGTGGGCACGGTGGTGCTGTTCGGGGCAGTCCACCACCCCGGCGTGCGGGCGGGGGAAGTGTATGATTCGGGCGTCTGGCAAAGCCCGCTGGGGGAAGTCGCCATCGACGAGGAGCTGGCCGCGGCCGTATTGCAGGCCGACGAGTCCCTTCGGGTCAACCCCCGGGCCCACAACCAGGAGCATTCCATCGAGGTGCAGATCCCGCTGGTGCAGATGGCCTGCGCGGGGGCGAAGGTCCTGCCCATCGCGGTCCCGCCGGCCGACCTGGCGGTCCGCGTGGGTCAGGCTGTCGGACGGGTGATCGCGGAACGCTTCCCCCGGGCCGTCGTGGTCGGAAGCACCGACCTGACCCACCACGGCGGGGGGCGCTTCCCCGCCCCCGGCGGGCGGGGCGAGCAGGGCGTCCGCTGGACGGTCGCCAACGACCGCCGCATGATCGACCTGGTCGAGGCCATGCAGGCCGAGAGAATCGTCCCCGAGGCCCACGAGCGGATGAACGCCTGCGGCGCCGGCGCGATCGCCGCCACCATCGCCGCCGCCGCCCAGATGGGCGCCCGCAAGGGCATCCTCCTCGAATACACCAACTGCCACGAGGTGCTCCAGCACCTCTACCCCGGACAGACCGACGACACCACCATCGGCTACGCGTCCGTGGTCTTCGCCTAGCGGTCTCTGTAGAATCTGCGTCGACGACAAAGCCCACCCCTCAGGGGTGGGCTTTGTCTTGGGTCGCTCTCTACTTCGAACCATCCGCCACAGCCCGCACCGCCGCCGCCACGCCCTGGTGGGTGGCGGGGTCCATCATCTCCGGCAGCAGGTCGTCGCCGCTGACCCGGCCGGCCAGCGCGTCGGCCGCCGCCATCATCATCGGCACGGTGATGTCTTCAGCCGCGGCGTCCATCGCCCCGCGGAAGATGCCCGGATAGGCCAGGGCGTTGTTCATCATCCGCCCGTCGGCCGCGATGGCCGCCCCCGCCTCGTACGCGTCGGCGATGCTGATCTCGCTGATCGGGTTGGCCAGGGCGAAGACGATCGGGCTCTTGGCCATGCTGCGGACCATCTCCTGGCTGACGATGTTGGGCTGGCTGACGCCGATGAACAGGTCGCGTCCCCGCATGGCCGCCGCCAGGTCGCCCTGGATGTTGTCCCTGTTGGTCCGCTCGGCCAGGGCGACCTTCTCGGCGTTCATGTTCTCCTGGCGCCCGCGATAGATGAGGCCCGCGCGGTCCACGAGGACCACGTCGCCGATGCCGGCCAGTTGGAGCAGTTCGGTGATGGCCGTCCCCGCCGCCCCCGCGCCGCTGATCGCGCAGCTCAGGTCGCCGATCTTCCGCCCGGTCTTGCGCAGGGCGGACAGCAGCCCCGCGGTGACGATGGTGGCCGTGCCGTGCTGGTCGTCGTGCATGACGGGGATCTTCAGCCGCTTGTCCAGCTCGCGGGTAATCTTGAAGCAGGCGGGGGCGGCGACGTCTTCGATCTGCACCGCGCCGAACCCCACCGCCAACTTCTCCATGATCGAGATGAACTCGTCGGCGTCGTGGGTGTCGATGAGGACCGGCTCAGCCGACAGCTTCACGAACTCCCAGAAGATGGCGCTCTTGCCTTCCATGACGGGCAGGCCGGCCAGGCAGCCGATGTCGCCCAGGCCCAGGATGGCGGTCCCGTTGGTGGCGATGGCGACCTTGTTGGCCACGCCGGTGTACTCGCGGGCCAGCGACGGGTCGGCCTGGATGGCCTTGCACACGCGGGCCACGCCGGGAGTGTAGACGATCCGCAGGTCGGTATTGGAACGGATGGGCGTCCGCGAGCGCATCTCGCAGGAGCCGCCGCGATGGCTCTCCATGGCCAGGTCCAGCACGCCCAGCACCTTCGCCCCGGCGGCCTGAACGTCCTGGCGGACCTGGGCCATCTGCTGGTCGTTGGCGGCGAAGACCCGCAGATCGTATACGACCGTCCGGTCGGCCTCCAGGCTGGCCAGCGCCAGCTCGCCCACGCGGGCGCCGCTCTGGCAGACAGCCGAGACAGCCTTGGCCAACGCCTCGCCCGTGTCGCCCAGGGCGACCTTCAGCGAGTAGGCCAACGGACGATGAAACCGATCCTGCAATGCCTGCAATGAACCCATGGCGGTATCCTTATTCTGTGGCGCAGCCGGAATCGGGCATTATACCGGCCCGGGCGGGCGTGACAATCCAATTGCGGAAGGCGGACTCCGCAATCCGCAATAGAAAAAAGGATGCCCCGGGAGTGGGTGAATCCCGGGGCAGGGGCATTGGTGCTGGGCCCGTGCGGGCCAGCTTGCGGGTGTCTCTTGCACTGCCTTCAAGCTACGATACAATACGAGTCGCGGGCAACCGGGCCCGCTCTTGGCCGCGAAAAAGGAATCACCATGCGAACCGTGCTGACCTCAACTTGTCTGGCCATGCTCCTGGCGGGCGGCTGTGCCCGCCACACCACGCCCATCGCCCCGCGCGCCCAGTTGTCGCCCGCGGAGAAGGACTTCGAGGCCCTCTGGCAGGCCAGCCTCCACACCCTCCAGCGCTACCGCTTCGTCATTGACCGCACCGACCGCCGGGCGGGCGTCATCGAGACCTTCCCCATGACCGCCCAACAGTGGTTCGAGTTCTGGCGAAAGGACGCCGTCACGGGCTACGACCTGGCCGAGGGATCGCTTCAGGGCGTGACGCGGCGCGCCCGCGTCCGAATCGCCCCCGAGCAGCCCGCCACGGCGGCTGCGCCCACCACACAGCCCGCCCCGCCGAGGGGATACCGCCTCAGCGTGGAGGTCGTCGTCGCCCGCGAGGGCGAGGAGATCTCCATCACCGAGACGATCGACGGCTATAACATGTTCATCCTGCCAGGACGGGAGGAGAGCGCCCGGCACCACCTGCAAGAGCTCGGACGCATCCCTGAAGAGGAAGCCGGTGGCAAGGAAGAGAAGCCCGCCGGGCGAGTCATCACCCAGGACCGGGCCCTGGCCAACCGCATCACCCGCGATATCCGGCGGGCTGTGAGCGACGAACTGGCCAGGCTGCAATAGACGCATCTCTCACGGGTCGCTCGACCCGAGGGAGCTTCATGCCCCCGGGCCCAGCAGCACCTCGCGCCGCCGGCGGACCAGTTGCTTCTTGGATTCGGGCATGTCCGGCTCCGCGAGCAACATGTCGCATCCTTCGACGAAGATCTCGCGGGCGAACGCTTCGGTATAGACCCGCTCTTCGAAACTTCGAGAGCGGACGCTCGCAAGGAACCCCTCGAACTCGTCGAAGTAGCTCCCGTAGATGTGGAACGAGTCGGCCAGGTGGATGTACTCGCCCGGCTCGACGCCCACCTTCGCCGCCACCTCCCGCTGCAACTCGGTGAAGGCGTAGATGTTCATGAACGCGGCCTTGAACGCGTCGTTCGAGCGGAAGTGCACGTTCAGGTGCAGCTTGCCCCCGCTGATGCGAAACCACATCCGCTGCAGGCAGGCCGGGTCGTCGATCTCCAGATCGTTCCACACCTGCCAGGTCACCGCCTGGGCCCGGCGCGTGTGCGGCACGGCCTTCAGCTTGCGGACCACCGCGTCGATCTGGTCGAACACCCGCTCGCCCACGCGATACTCGAACAGGCGCTCGTGGTAGGTGTACTCCCACTTGCCCGCCGCCGGGTCGATCCAATGATCGTGCACCCCGTAGAGCACCTCGCTGCGGTACTTCTCCAGGTCTTCCAGCCCGCCGGGGAAGTTGCGGTGGATCCGCGGCTCGTCGAAGGGCCGCTTCACGTGGATCAAGGCCGTCACGTCCCGGCTGTTGGGGTCGCCCGGGCGGTCGTACTCGGTGGGGAAGCTCTCGCCCTGCTCCCAGCAGGCGATCACCGCCCGCTCCCAGGCCAGCGGGAGAAGGTCTTCGACAACGTGAATGGACTTCATGCTCGCTCCTGTCTGCAGCCAGCCCGCGGTCGGCCGGCCCGCGTCCTTGCGGCCGGTGCCCCTCCGCGGCTGACAGAAAGATACCGTAATCGCTTCCCGATGCACGGTTTTTTTTGCTAGACTGGCGCCCAGGCGGGCGGACCGGCCCGCCGGGAGCGCACGATGACCTGCCGCCTCCTCCGGGTCGCGACCGCCCTCATCCTGTCCGCCTCGCTCGCCGGCGCCGCGGGGAGCGGCGAGCTGCGCGTCTACCCCACCCCCTACTACGTCATCCGCAGCGACCTGGATGAGGACCTGGCCCGCGAGGCGGCCGCCCGAGTGACGGCCATGGCCGAGGAATACCACCAGCGGACCAAGAGCTTCGCCGGCTCCATTCGCAAGAAGTTCGACTTTTATCTCTTCGCCCGCCCGCAGGACTACCAGGCCGCCGGAGGCAGGCCCGGCTCGCCCGGCATGTACGTCGGGCAGGGCAAGGACGGTAAACTCCTGGTGCTGGCGGTCAGCCGAGGCGACCTGCTGTGGTACATCATCCAGCACGAGGGCTTCCACCAGTTCGTCCACCAGGTCATCGGCGAGGACGTGCCGCTGTGGCTCAACGAGGGCCTGGCCGAGTACTTCGGCGTGGCCCAGTGGACCGGCGACGGCTTTGTCACCGGCTGGATGCCCCCCGACAAGGTCGCCCGCGTGAAGTTCTACCTCCGCACCGGGCAGATCCTGTCATTCGACAAGATGCTTACCCTCAGCAACACCGACTGGAGGAACCGGCGCGACACCCTCCACTATGACCAGGCCTGGTCCATGGTCCACTTCCTGGTGCACGGCATGGAAGGGCGCTTTCAGCCGGGCTTCTCGGCGTTCATCGACTCGCTGGGGCGAGGCCGCGACTGGAAGACCGCCTGGACGGGCAACCTGCCCAACCTCCCCATCCTGCACAAGCGCTACGACGAATGGTGGCAGGCGCAGGACGCCGGCACGGGCCGGCTTCTGTGGCGAAAGGCCATGGTCGCCACGCTCACCAGTTACCTCGCCCGCGCGCACCTCCAAGGCCTTGAGTTCCAGACCGCCGATGACTTTCTCGCCGCCGCCCGGGCCGGGCGGATCGAGAACAAGCCCGACACCTGGCTGCCGCCCAGCCTCCTGGAGCGCACGCTCAAGAAGGCCGCCGCCCACTCGCCCTGGACGCTCGACACCAAGCGCCAGACCCCCGCCCTGGTCCTCGAACTGACCGACGGCACGGTCCTGAGAGGTTCGTTCTCGGTCACCAAAGGAAAGATCAAGACCGACGTGGACATCAAGCCGCCGACCAAGACGCCGGCCAAACCGCGACAGAATGCTACGGAGCCATCACGGTGAGCACCCCGCGATTATTCCTCATCGGCGCCTGGGTCTGGGCCTGCCTGGCCGGACCAGGTCAGGCCGGCGAGTTCGTCCTGGTGGAGAATGGCTCGAATCCAGCGCCCGTCGTCGTGTCCAAGAACGCTCCGCCCCGGACGCGCGCCGCAGCCGGGGAGTTGATCGACTATATCGAGAAGATCAGCGGCGCCCGGCCGGAACTGATCGAGGGCGAGCCGAAGTCGATCCCGCCGCGAGCGGTCTGGGTGGGCGCTCAGCCGGCGGTGCGAAAGCTGCTGCCCAGGCTCGACCTCGCTTTTCAGCACCCCGAGGAGATCCTGCTCGCGTGCGACGGTCGCCACCTCGTCATCGCCGGGCGCGACCGATGGGACCCGCAACACATGGACGTGCAGGCTCGCGACGGGATAGTCAAGGGCAAGCAGCAGGAGTACGGCACGATCAACGCCGTCTACACCTTCCTTCAGGACAAGCTGGAGGTCCGCTGGCTCTGGCCGGACGAGTTGGGCGAGGACGTCCCGAAGCGACCGACGATCCGTCTGGCTCCGTTCGAGTATCGCTATCACCCGCAGATCCGCAGCCGGGGCGGGCTGCTGCACTTCTCGTCGCTGGGCAACAAGGGCTACGGGCGGGCCCACGACTGGGCGAGGCTCCAGCGGCTGCAACTGCACTCGCTGGACCTGGACGGCGGGCACGGGTTCGCCGACTGGTGGGACCGCTACAGCAAGACGCATCCGGAGATCTTCGCCCTCCAGCCCGATGGCACGCGGACCGGCTTCGCCAGCGCCCGCACGGCCAAGCTCTGCCAGTCCAATCCCAAGGTGTGGGAGTTGTGGCTCAAGGGCGTCGAGGACCAGCTCGCCAAAGACCCCACCCGTACCGTCTTCAACGCCTCGCCCAACGACGGCTGGGCCAGCGGGCACTGCGTGTGCGAAAAGTGCTCCGCCTGGGACCACCCCGACGGCGAGAAGCGGCTGTTCATCTGGCGGGGGCATCGGGCCGAGCGGCCCGCCCTGAGCGACCGCGACGTCACCTTCGCCAACCGCCTGGCAGGGCTGCTGAAGCAGCGATACCCCGGCAAAGACTACCGCGTCCTGATGAACAGCTACGGGCACTCGCGCCCCGCCCCGGTCGCCGCCCGCCCTGCCGACAACGTCATCATCTCCAGCGTGGCCAACTTCCTGGGGCGGACGGGCCTGGTGGACCGCGGCTCGACGACGGGGCAGACCTACCGCCAGCAGTTCGACGCCTGGGCCAGACTCGGCTGCCGGATGATGTGGCGCCCCAACACGGGCAGCCCGGGCGGCTGGCAGCAGGGCCTACCGGACCTGACGATCTCGCAGACCGCCCAGGACCTTCAGCACGTCGCCGCCTCCGGGTGCGTCGGCATCTTCGTCGACAGCGTGTGGGAGCACTGGGCCACCCAGGGGCCGCAATACTACGTGATGGCCCAGCTCGCTTGGGACCCGCGGCAGGACCCCGCCGCCCTGCTGGCCGACTACTACCGCCGCGGCTTCGGACCGGCCGCCGACGCGGTGCGCACATACTTCGAGCTGTGGGAACAGGCCCGATCCGCCTATGTCGCCCAGTACGGGCACGAGGCCGGCCTGTTCAGTCTGCCTCGCCTGTACGCGCCCCAGCGACTGGCCCAGGCCCAGGCCCACCTGGACCAGGCCGCCAAGGCCGCCGCAGCCGGGGCGGAAATCTACCGCCGCCGCGTTGAGTTCGTCCGCGCCGGGCTGGCCTACACGCGCCTGCAGACCCAGAACGCGACGCTCATGCTGCGCTACTGGCTCAAGCCGGACGACGCGATCGCCGCCCAGGTCCGCAAGAACTGGCAGGCGATCGAGACCCTCTGCCGCGAACACCCCTACGCCCTCAATTGGGGCCCCTTGCGCCCCGGAACCGACCGCATGCTCGGCCTGCACCCGGAACACCCAAACCCGAAGATCAAGCCCAAGCAGCTTAGGGAACTCGGCATGGAGTGACTACTGACCTGGCGCCTGGGAGCGTTGGACGTCCACCACCCAGGCCGGCGTTTGGGCCAGGTAGCCGCGCAGGACGCGCCCGCGGGTGAAGTAGTAGAGCGAGTTGAATCCCTGGAAGATCACCGTGACGACCATCAGCGAACCGTAGATGCCCAGGGTCAGGGTTCTGTACAGGTTGTCCGGATCGCCCAGCATCTGCCTCAGCATGGGTTCGGTCCGCATGGCCTCCTCGTACGGACTGGGCGCCACGAGCCCCGACCACAGCATCCAGGCTGCGTAAGCGAAGACCAGCCCCAGCAGCGCCAGTTGGTTCCAGCCCAGCACGACCGGACCGCGAGGGTCCAACCGCAGCAGCAGCCTTCGCCCCCGCAACTCGTTCCAGGCCAGCGCCCCCAGGCCGGCCCCCATGACCCAGGCGATCCAGTCGAACTCGCCGAACGCCGCCATCCCCATCGCCACCAGCAGCGACAGCCCGCTGAATACGCCCATGCTCACGCCGTTGAAGCGGGCCACGCCGGCTGCGCTGCGGATCTTCTTGCCGCGCTGATTGGCCGACGCCAGCGCCTGCAGGTGCTCGCCCGTCAGGGGGCCCGCGGGCGCAGCCGTATTGGCCGGCCCAGCCGGAAGCGGGTCTGGCGGGGGGGGCGGGTTCTGGTTGGCCGGGTCGTCCGTCATCTGTCCTGCATTGTACAGAACCCGCGGCATGGGCTGTAGGCTCTTTCCGTAGGCCGGGACCGGAGGTACAGTCTATCCACATCGAAAGGACGTCCCATGAACCGTTCCTCCCTCCGGCGGCGCAACATGGCAATCCTCCTAGCCCTGACAGCCTTCTCGGTCGAGCCAGGCTTGCCTGCCCGGGCGGCGGAACAGACGCAGCCCGGGCCGCCGACCCGCGTGGCCATCGTCGCAGGCAAGTGGCACATCAACGGCAAGGTCACCTACGCCGGCACGCGGGCGGAGGGACTGCTGATGAACGTGCGGATGGTCAACAGCACCTTCGAGGACCGCAACAAGCGCGACTTCGACGCCGACGCCAACACCGAGCGGTTCATCGCGAAGATCCCCGGCTACGCCGCCTCGGGGGTGCGGGCGTTCACGCTCAATCTCCAGGGGGGCATGCCCGGCTACGAGGGCGCGCTCAACTCGGCCTTCGAGGCCGACGGATCGCTGCGAGAGGAGTACCTCGCCCGCGTCGGCCGGGCGATCGACGCCTGCGACCGAAACGGCGTCGCCGTCATCCTGGGCTGCTATTACCAGCGCCAGTCCGGCGTGCTCAAAGACGAAGCGGCCATCCGCGCCGGCGTGGTCAACGCGGTCAACTGGGTGCGGCGCAAGCGGTACGCCAACGTCGTGCTGGAGATCGCCAATGAGTACCCCCACGGCGGGTTCAAGCACCGCCGGCTGAAGTCGCCTGCCGGCGAGGCGGAGCTCATCCGCCTGGCCAAGCGGACCTGGCCGGAACTGCTGGTCTCCACCAGCGGCGTGGGCAACGGGCGGCTGGACGACGAGGTGGCCCGGGCAAGCGACTTCCTGTTGATCCACTTCAACGGGACAGACGTGGGGCAGATCCCCGCCCGCATCGCCGCGCTGAAGAAGCACGCCAAGCCCGTCGTCTGCAACGAGGACGACAAGCAAGGCGCCGAGGCCGCCCGGGCGGCAGAAGCCTGCGTCGCCAACGGCGCCTCGTACGGGCTGATGCTCAGCAAGCTCAACCAGTACGTCCCGTTCGAGTTCACCGGGCCCAAGGACGACCCGGTGGTGTATGCCCGGCTGAAGCAGTTGACGTCCATTCCCCAGCGCCCGGGCACACTCGACTGACGGGGCCCCGAGACGCCGTCCAAGCGGTCGCGGGGAACATTTCCGCGTGTGTGTGATCGCCGTGTGTGAATCAGCCCCTTGCTCGCCTATCCTTATCTGTCGAGGGCGCGGCGCCCTCGACGAACAATACCTCATCCCCACGCGAGAAGGAGAACACGATGCGCCGACCCCCCAGTCCATTCGCACCGAAGCGATGGCCGCTGGTCCTGCTGGGCGCTGTGGCGCTGACCGCCTTGGCCGCCTGGGCCCAGGACGCGGCCCAAGCCCCGCCATCCAGCTACGCCCCGGTGGTCAGCAAGGAACCGTTCGAGAAGACCATGGCCCGCATGTCCACGGCCAAGGAGCAGGTCATGAAGATCCACATGGACCTGCTCCGCCAGCGCTACGACTTGGCCGACCGCCCGGCCAAGGGGGCGGCCATGTCCCGCGGCAAGCCCGTCCAGGAGGGCGTCCGCGTCAAGCTGCCCGACGGCGTCACCTGGGACGACCTGGCCGCCCTGTCGCCCGAGGAGGTCCGCGAGAAGGGCCTCTGGCCGGCCGGGCTCTACCCGCTGCCCCACCCCAACCACCCCGAGGGCGGGATGGTCTTCCCTCAGGCCCACATCGACGAGATCAAGAAACAGACCGGTCGGGATCTGACCCGCTTCGACCTGGACTTCGACCTGCCGGATCACCTGCTGCCGGAGTTTCCGCCGGCCGTCTTCCTGACCACCCGTCTGGACCTGGGCGACGTGTCCAAAGGCAAGGTGATCACCAGCGACAACTACCACGAGCTGTTCAACGGGATCCTCAATCCCAAGCAGATCGAGGGCCTGCGGCTGTTGGTGACGCCCTTCCCCCAGCAGCAGTTCAACCCCACCGAGGACCGGCGGTCGGCCCGTCCCAGCCTGGGCGTGACCTGCTTCGACTGCCACGTCAACGGGCACACCAACGCCACCACGCACCTGGTCGGCGACATCCGCCCGCAGGAATTCCGCCATCGCCTGGACACCCCGTCCCTTCGCGGGGTGAATATCCAGCGGCTGTTCGGATCGCAGCGCGGACTTAAGAGCGTCGAGGACTTCACCGAGTTCGAGCAGCGGGCCGCCTACTTCGACGGCGACCACGTCATCGCCGCCAAGAAGGGCATCAACATCCTCGACCGCGGCAGCCAAGTCCATTTCATGAGCGAGTTCATGGCCCTGATGGACTTCCCGCCGGCGCCCAAGCTGAACATCATGGGCAAGCTGGACCCCAGAAAGGCCAGCAGGCAGGAACTCCGGGGGCAGGACCTGTTCTTCAACAAGGCCCAGTGCGGCGCCTGTCACCCGGCCCCCTACTACACCGACAACCTGATGCACAACCTGCGGACCGAGCGGTTCTACAAGCCCAGGATGATCAACGGGAGGATGGCGTCGGCCGACGGGCCCATCAAGACCTTCCCCCTGAGGGGCATCAAGGACAGCCCGCCCTACCTGCACGACGGCAGGCTGCTGACGCTCGAGGACACGGTGGAGTTCTTCAACCTCATCCAGGAACTCAAGCTGACCGCGGAGGAGAAACAGGCCTTGGTCGCCTTCATGCGGGCCTTGTAGTCATTCAGCCCGATCGGCGGCCGGCGCCCGCCTCCAAGAGCACCAGTGACCCTGAGGTTTTCAAGGCCTGTCCGGGCGGCTGTCGTGTGCCCGCCCGGGCAGGGTCTGGGGTCATGTCGCGACGCTCGCGTGAGCGGCCCTACTGCCCCGCCGGCTGGAGCGCGGGCCGGGTGGCGCCCAGGCCGGAAAGACGGGCGATCTTGGCCTTTACCTGCGGGTCCTCGCGGAGCTTGGGGCCCAACTCGATGAGGCTGGCCTTGGCCGAGGCGAGCCTGTAGCCTTCGGCCGCGGGTTCGAAGACCAGGTCCACCCGTCCGAGAAAGTTGAGCTGCTCGCCCGCCTGGGCCAGCAGCACCCTCCCGCCGCCCGGGGCGGGCATGGTGATGCCCTGAGGCAGCGTGGCGTGCGTGTGGCCGCCGAGGATGACCCCGATCCCGCCGACGGAGGTCGCCAGTTCGAAATCCCGGCGCAGCCCCAGGTGCGAGAGCACCACCACCGCGTCGGCCTGCTCGCGGAGGGCCGGCGCCAACCGCTTCACGCTGGCGACGCCGTCCTCGACGCCCATCAGCCGCTCCGGCTCGCGGACGGTGCACAGGCCCAGCAGGGCGATCCGCACGGGCCCGGCCCGCTCGATGAGGTACTCCTTGCCCAGCACGGCCCGGCCGTCAAAGCCCACCTCTGAAGGGTGGGCTTTTTCCCCGGGCGCCTCTCCGCTAATGCCCACGGAAGGCTTTCCGTGGGCTTTGGAGTCCTGCGCGGGGGGGACCTTGGGCCCGAAGGTGACGTTGGAGGTCAGCGTGGGGAACCGGGCCTGGCGCATGCGGGCGCGAAGGACGACCAGACCGTCGTAATAGTCGCCGTTGCCCGGCACGTAGGCGTCGAAGCCCAGCAGGTTCATCAGCTCGAAGTTGGCCGAGCCCAGCGTGCGGCGGGTCAGCTCGTCGCCGCGGCTGAGGATGTCGCCGCAGTCCACCAGGAACGTACGGGCGACCCCGGCAGAGCGGTCCAGGCGGCGGGCCTCTTCCACGGCCGTCGCCAGCCGGGCGTAGCCTCCTCGCCCTTCATAGCTCTCGATCTGCCCATGGGTGTCGTTGATGTGCAGGAAGGTCACGCGGACGGCCTTGTCGCTGGGCGCGTGTCCGCCCGGGCGCGAGGCGGGCGCCGCGGAGGCGGCGCAGACCGCCGAGCAGACAAGAGCAAAGACCAGTCCACCTGTCCGGGCCCGTAACCGACTACGCATCGTCATTGAACTCTCCGTTGTCACCGTGGACTATACCAGAAAGACATGGGTCACTGAAGTGACCATGCCGCCACCCCTCTATCTCCTGGTCACCTGTTCCCTCGCTCCCGTCCCCTGTCCCTCTTCCTTCGTCCCTTTTCCCTGGTCCCTGCTCCCTAGTCCCTAGTCCCTGCACCCTGGTCCCTAGTCCCTGTTGTCCGGTCCCCACCTGCCTGCCGGCAGGCAGGTTCCCTGGTTCCAGCCCCCCTGTTGTGCCGAATATATTCTTGGCCGATACCGCCCCGCGCGGTACAAATGACAGTTTGCCGGTACATGGCCGGAAGGGAAAGGTTGTAGCAAGATGCGACGCGATATTGTGCATGGCGGCGCCAAGTCGTTGACGTACGCCATTCGAGAGATTGTCCAGGTGGGCTATCGCCTGCGTCAGGCGGGCGTGGAGATGACCTGGGAGAACATCGGCGACCCGATCCAGAAGGGCGAGAAGGTCCGTCCCTGGATCCGCGACATCCTTCACGAGATCGTCGACCAGGAGACCTCCTGGGGCTATTGCGACACAGCCGGCATCTCCGAGACGCGGGAGTTCCTGGCCGAACAGGTCAACATCCGCGGCGGGACGCAGATCACCGCGGACGACATCATCTTCTTCAACGGCATCGGCGACGCGGTGGCCAAGGTGTACGGCTTCCTGCGGCGCGAGGCCCGCGTGCTGGGGCCCACCCCCGCCTACTCGACGCACTCGTCGGCCGAGGCCGCCCACAGCGGCTATGAGCACCTGACGTACGAACTGGACCCGCACAACAACTGGATGCCCGACGTGGACGACATCCGGATGAAGGTCAAGTACAACGACTCGATCGCGGGCATCCTGTTGATCAATCCCGACAACCCGACCGGGGCGGTGTATCCCCGGCCGGTGCTGGAGGAGATCGTCGAGATCGCCCGCCAGTTCCGCTGCATCCTGATCTGCGACGAGATCTACACCCACATCGTGTACAACGGCAACAAGACGCTGCACCTGTCGGAGGTGATCGGCGACGTCTGCGGGCTGTCCATGCGGGGCATCTCCAAGGAATACCCCTGGCCCGGGTCGCGGTGCGGCTGGGTCGAGGTCCTCAACCGCGACAAGGACCCCATGTTCGGCACGTACGTCAACTCGCTGCTGGCCAGCAAGCGCCTGGAGGTCTGCTCGACGACCATGCCGCAGATGTCCATTCCGCGGGTGGTCGGCGACAGCCGCTACCCGGCCCACCTGCGGGACAGGGCGGCGACCTTCGAGGCCCGGGCCCAGGAAGCCTACGACGCCCTCAGCGGCATTCCGGGCGTAACGGTGAACAAGCCCAGCGGGGCTTTCTACGTTACCGTGATGTTCGAGGACGGCGTGCTCAACAACCGCCAGACCCTGCCCATCGACAACCCCAAGGCCCGCGAGATCGTCGAAGGGCTCATCCCCGGCGTGCCCAACGACTCCCGCTTCGTCTACTACCTCATGGGCTCCAAGGGCATCTGCGTCGTGCCCCTCAGCGGCTTCTGCTGCAAGCGGGACGGCTTCCGCATCACCCTGCTGGAGTGCGACGACGCCAAGCGCAAGTGGACCTTCCAGGCCCTGGCCGACGCCATCCGGGAGTACCTGCAATGAGGCCGCGACCATGACTACCGCCTCCGACAACGCGACCCGCGCGGGCTACTTCGGCCCCTATGGCGGACAGTACGTTCCCGAGACCCTGATGGCCGCCCTGGAGCAGCTCTCTGCCGAGTACGACAAGGCAATGGGCGACCCGGGCTTCCGCGGCGATCTGGACCGCTGCTACCGCGAGATCGCCGGCCGGCCCAGCGAGCTGTACTTCTGCCGCCGCCTGACCGAGGCGCTCGGTGGAGCGAAGATCTACCTCAAGCGCGAGGACATGAACCACACCGGGGCCCACAAGATCAACAACACGCTGGGCCAGGCCCTGCTGACGCTGCGGATGGGAAAGAAGCGCGTCATCGCCGAGACCGGCGCCGGGCAGCACGGGGTGGCCACCGCGATGGCGGCAGCCGTCTTCGGGCTCGACTGCGACGTCTACATGGGCACCGAAGACATCCGCCGCCAGAGCCTCAACGTCTTCCGCATGAGGCTCATGGGGGCCCGCGTCATCGGCGTCTCGAGCGGCCAGTGCACGCTCAAGGACGCCCTCAACGAGGCCATGCGCGACTGGATGGGCAGCGTCGAGCACACGCATTACATCATCGGCACGGTCGCGGGGCCTCATCCCTTCCCGGCCATGGTGCGGGAGTTCCAGTCGTGCATCGGGCGCGAGGCCCGCAAGCAGATGCTCTCGGCCGAAGGGCGCCTGCCCGACCTGATCGTCGCCTGCGTGGGCGGCGGGTCCAACGCCGCGGGCATCTTCGCCCCCATGATCGCCGACGCCTCGGTCCGCATGATCGGCGTGGAGGCCGGCGGGCGGAGCCTGAACCTGGGCGACCACGCCGCCTCGCTCTCGCTGGGCAGGCCCGGGGTGCTCCACGGCAGCCTCAGCTACATCCTCCAGGACGCCGACGGACAGACCGCCGACGTGCACAGCGTCTCGGCCGGGCTGGACTACCCCGGCGTGGGGCCCGAACTGGCCTACTGGAAGGACATCGGGCGGGTCGGCTATACCACCTGCGGTGACGACGAAGCCATCGACGCGGTAGTCACGCTCTCCCGGGCCGAGGGGATCATCCCCGCCCTGGAGTCGGCCCACGCGGTGGCCGAGGCGATCAAGCAGGCCCCCAAGATGAAGAAAGGCCAGATCCTGCTGGTCAACCTCTCCGGGCGAGGCGACAAGGACTGCAACGAGATCGCCTCCATCCTGGAGCGCAAGGGCGTGAAGATCTAGTAGCCGGTAGCCGGGCATGGGTCCTGTAAGAACATGAATGATCTGAAGACAAATCGGCTGGTCCAGGCTTTCGCCGAGCTGCGAGCGGCCGGGAAGAAGACGCTGGTTCCGTTCCTGACGGCCGGGTATCCGGACCTGGCTGGGACGCGAGCGATGCTGGAGGATTTCGAGGCCCGCGGGGTCCGGGTGGCTGAGTTGGGCATTCCCTTCAGCGACCCCATCGCCGACGGGCCGGTCATCCAGAGTTCGTACACCGAGGTGCTGGCGAGCGGCCAGCGGACCGACCAGGTGCTGGAGATGGTCCGCGAGTACCGCGAGGGCGGGGGCAAGCTGGGCCTGGCCGCCATGGTGAGCTACTCCATCGTCTTCCGGCACGGGGTCCAGCGGTTCCTGGACCAGTGCAGCCAGGCGGGCGTGGACGCGGTGCTGATCCCCGACCTGCCGCTGAACGAGGCCGGCGAGGTGGAGAAGCTCGCCCGCTCCAGGGGCCTGGCCAACGTCATGCTGATCGCCCCGACCACCCAGCCGCCCCGGCGGCTGGAGATCGCCCGCCACTCGACGGGCTTCGTCTATTACGTCTCGATCGCCGGCATCACCGGCGAGCGCGACCGCCTGAGCGAGGCCACGCTGGCGGCGGTGGCGGAACTGCGGACGCACGTGGACCTGCCCATCTGCGTGGGCTTCGGCGTGTCCAATCCCGCCACGGTGGCCGAGGTGTGCCGCGTCGCCGACGGGGCGATCGTAGGCTCGGCCATCGTCCATCGAATTCAGCAGCACAAGGACCTGCCCCCCGCGGAACTGGCTGCCAGGATCGGAGCGTTCGTCAGCGAGCTGCTCGCCCCCGTGTTGTAGTCTGTAGCCTGTCGCCCGCAGCCAGGACGCAAACGGATCACAGGCTGCCGGCTACCACCTTGATCTTCCCCTCCCGATGGCGTACAACTACAGGCCGCTCATCACCGGAACCTTTTGCCTGTGTCTTGAGAAGGAGAACATGATGACTCGTTCACTGATTCTGTCGCTGGTCCTGGTCGCCCTGATTCTGCCCGCCTGTGAGCAGTCCGGCCCGCAGGTTGCCCGGCTGGTTCCCGCCTCGGTGGGCGGGCACGCCTTCATCACCCTGCCGGCCAAGTACAACACGCCCGACGGCATGACGCTGGCCAAGGACGGGAACATCTACCTGTGCATGCCGAACTTCAACGACCCCGCCTATCCGGCCAAGCTGCTCAAGATCGACGCCAACAACCTCGTCAGCGAGGTCTGCACCCTGCCGGTGCACCCGGAGACCAACCGCGTCTGCCCGCTGGGCATCGACCAGGGGCCCGACGGCAACCTGTACATCGCCGACTGCCAGGCCTTTGAGGTGCCCAACGTGGGCGAGCCCCGCAAGGGAAGCCCCGACAAGTCGCGCGTGCTGCGGGTGGTGCTGGCGGAAGGCAAGGCGTCCAAGGTCGAGGTGCTGGCCTGCGGCATCAACTTCGCCAACGGCCTGGCCTGCAACGGCGACAGCGTGTACGTCTGCGATTCCCAGGTGGACGCCAAGGCCTCGCCCGTGGTCAGCGGCGTGTACCGCTTCAAGATGTCCGAGCTGAAGGCGGACAAGCCCGTCCAGGTCACGCCGGGCGGCAAGGACAAGCATCTGATCACCACCTTCAAGACCGTCAACAAGGACTGGGGCGTCGGGGCCAACGGCCTGGGCTTCGACAAGGCCGGCAACATGTTCGTCTGCAACTTCGGCGACGCCCAGCTCCTGAAGTACCAGATGAAGGACGGCGCGCCGGTCGGCGCGGGCAAGGTCTTCGCCGAGAAGCAGGGCATGCAGTCCACCGACGGGCTGAAGGTCGACGACGAGGGCAACGTCTACATCGCCGACTTCCTGGGCAACGCCGTCCACAAGGTCGACGCCAAGACCGGCAAGGTCACCACGCTGGCCCAGAACCCCAACACCAACGGCGCCAACGGCCTGCTCGACAAGTGCAGCGAGGTCTGCATCCGCGGCGACTGGATCTACGTGGCCAACATCGACCTCAACCTGGCGGGCAACGCGTTCGACAAGCCGTACACGCTGACGATCATCCCCAAGAAGTAGCCCCTCCATGGACGCCGACAACCGAAGCGCCGAGCGCAACACCAACCTCTGGGCCCCCTGGCGGATGGAGTACATCGATTCGCTGGGAGGCCAGGAGGAGGGTTGTTTCCTCTGCCGCTACCGCGAGGCGCCAGTCGACCAGGACCCGCACAACCTGGTCCTGACCCGGCTGGAACGCAGCCTCGTGGTGCTCAACCGCTTCCCCTACACCGGCGGGCATGCCATGGTCGCCCCGCTGGACCACGTGGGGCAGCTCGGCGAGTTGGAGACGGCCACGCTGGTGGAAATGATGCAGGCTGTCCGCGACCTCCAGGCGGTCATGGACCGGGCCCTCAAGGCCCACGGGTACAACATCGGGCTCAACGTCGGGCGATGCGCCGGCGCGGGCCTGCCCGGACACCTGCACATCCACGTGGTGCCCCGCTGGGCGGGCGATACGAACTTCATGGCCGTCCTCGGCCAGGTCCGTGTCATCCCCCAGTCCATCCAGGAGACCTTCGCCGCCATGCGCCGCGCCGCCGACGATCTGGGCCTGCTGCTGGCCCGCACCGGCGGGCAGGCCGGGCCCAGACCATGAGCGAGCCGGGCGACATTCCGCCCCGAGCCGTCTTCGAGGCCCGCCAGCGGGACGCTTATCACGTATGCTACGTTGTCTTTTGCGTTGACTTTATTGACCAGTTTTACGTTTTTTATCGAAACGCCGGGTATTTTTGAAATTTGAAACGGGCCGAGGTATGAAAATTTGCCGTTATTAGGCGCGGTATCGTCGAGATATTCGTAAATGGTGGAATCTAATTCGAAAGGGTCCGCCAAAAGTTGCTTCGGCGGATTATTATAATCGTATTGCCTGTATTTTTCGGTATATGTTTCGACCATGACGTATCCGTCGACGTTTTTTAAATTATGCTTTAGCTTTGAGTGGTCTATTATTCCAAAAGGGTTGTCGTCGATTACCGTAATAACTATGTCATCGGCGTTCGCCGGATATTTCGAGGCGAGATTTTCTTTTTTTATTATATCGTTAAAAGCCGAGATTTTGTCGCCGCAGGTCGAATAAATTGATTTCGGCGATATCTGAGCGTTATGCGGAGGCTCGCTGTCGACGATAGTGAAAGCGAATTTTCCCCACGCTTCCTGAGTTTTGGGCCAGCCGCCCAGGGGCGCGGCGCCGAAAAAGGCGTTCCATTCGTAATCTACGACGCATAAAATCATCGATTCGTCCATGGGGTCGGTGGGAGTATCGAAAACGTAGCGCATCGTAGAAGTGTCGATATCGCCTGCTGCGCCCTGATTTGTTACAAGTTCGGGCATCTGGTCGGGAAGCGTTACCTTTGTGCCGTCGAAATTCAAAATTATCCATTTGACGGAATTTACGCGTATAACCTGGGCGCGAAGGTCGTTTACTTCTCCGATGTTGAGCGCGCGCCCTTTTTTTCTCAATAAATCCGTAAGCGCGGCCTCCAGATCGTTTTTGGCGAACTGGAAAGTGTATAAAAATCCCTGGTGGATAGGGACGTTCGAGTCGAATAAATTATTTATTTTAATTTGAGGGAATATCTGGGTAAACGGCGTGGAAAGATCCGGCAGAGCTGAAGCCTTAGTGGTTAACGGTCCGAAAAGAGATATGGCAAGGCATATCAGCGCCGCGATTAAAAAGTTTTTTTTTTTATTCATTTTATATTCCGCTATTTCCTTTCGACTTCTACGATTTTTGTGACTTCTTTTTCACGCTTTATATTCATGCCGTCGTAAACCCAGCCTTTAACGGTAAGTTCTACCGTTTGCTTGTTGTAAAGCTGCTGCCCCTTGACCGCGAGGACCTTTACTTTGGTCGAAGCGAAACCGTGTTTGTAAGGGACCGTGCGTTCGCCGGTAATAGGATCGGTATCGGGGCCGGCGAACTTGATGTCGTCGGTGAACGCTTTTATAAATACGTTCAGCTCGCCCGAAAGCGGGTCTTCTTTAGTGCCCACGTAAGCCGGGTCTTGAAGCAGCGCGTCGCGGTTATCTCCGGGGCCGGTTAAATATTGAGGCCCGGGGTTGAAGTCGATTTCTTTGGGATTGGGGTTTACGGGCTTTTTGCCTGCGGCGACCCTTTCGGCCGCGATTTTAAATGAAAAATAAGGGTTTTTCAACTGCGATATGGCGAGCGCATCGTAACATTCGGTGGGCATCATCGAAACTTTTAAAAGAGCCAGCTGCGTGCCGCCTTTTGCGAGATAAAGCGCTTTGCGCCCCCATACGTCCTGATAATTCATGCGCCTGTTTGACGAGTTCCAGCGCATGAGCGTGAAAAAAAACATTATGAAAATAAACATGCCTATAAGGATCATTGGAATAAGCATGCCGCGCCTGTTTGCTGGCTTTAATTCAGCTAGGTTATAATTATATTTATTTTGAGGGCATCTGAAAAAATCCATGAATTAACCGCCCTGCTGTTCGACCAGGCTTAAATTAGCTTTCATGGTCGTGAATTTTTCGGTCCTGTCGCGTCCGCTGACGGGATCTTTCCATTTGATTACGAGCATTATTTCTTTAAGGAACGTCTTGTTTTTGTGCTTGGTTATCTGTGAAAGTTTGAGTTTTACGGGAGTGTTCCAGCGTTTCGCGTCGTTTTTGATGCTGTTTATGTCGTTTCCCGGATCGGCGTTTTCGCTGTCGGACGATTGCCTTTTTATGTAGGGCGTTTTTCTGAAGCCGAATTCTATTTGATCGTTAGGTATCGTTTTAACTTCGAGTTCCAGTTTGAAAGAAGTGGATTTGATTTTAAGCTCATTATTGTCGCTGCCGTCTTCGTCAGTCATTCCGGAAATCTGGTCGAGCTTGAGAGTGTCGTCTACCAGGTCGTATTCTACGTTGTCTAAAATGCGGTCCAGTATGCTGCCGGCTATTACCCCGGCGGTGTTTTCCATGTCGGTCGCCGCGGTCTGCTTGACCGAACTCATGAGATAGCCGAAAGAAGGGATGGCGGCCAGAACGAATAAAGCGATGCCGACCATGATTTCGGTAATCGAAATAGCTTTTCGATTGAAAAATATGCGTTTAATATTTGACCTGCGAGGGTTATGCTTCATAATGATTATCATGCCTTATCAAAGGCTTTCGTTGGGTTCTACGTTTATTACCACCTGGGTTGTTTTTACAAGGGGCTTAACGTTGCGTCCCTGATTTTTAGGGGGCGCTACCGTGATTTCTATTCCGAACATTTTTCCTTTTTCAATTTTTGTAGCATTTTTTTGAGGCACGAACCTGATGTTAGTGACGTCGTGTATTAAAACGCGGCTGTTGACGAGTTTGTCGGCCGGAGGATTTAAAGTCGGAACGCTTTTCGGATCGCCGTCCCATAAAGCCGATTTCTTTTCGTAAAAAAGCTCGCCCTTTTCGTTTAAGCTGAATTCGGCTTCTTCGATTAAAGCGGGCTGATTGTCGAGTTTGGTTTCGAAGCCTTTTTTTTGCGGCCTTCTGCACATTTTGAAGCGCATGAGCTTATCGCCCGGTTGAGCGCCGTCCGGCGATAAGAGTTTGGAATTATAGTAGAAATCGAATGCCGGATTGTGGTTGGGCTCGGGCTTGACGTTGGTTTTATAGTAATTGCCGGGAACCGTGGACACCATAACGGCGGTGTTTTTGATATCTTCCTGAAACTGGCGGAACCCGACGTTTATTTCCTGAGTGAGATTAGCCATCCACACGCCTGCGTTAAAATTTTTATGACCGGCGATGAAAAGCTGATAAAAAACTCCGAGCAGCATGGACATTATGGCTGCCGCGATAAGCACTTCGGTTACCGTAAAGGCGCATTTGGCTCTTTTTATTTTGTTAAGGCTGAAATCTTTATTTATTTTCTCCATGTGTAATGAACGCTTTCGCTTCGTCTATAGTGTTGAAAACCAATATCTTCTGGTTGACTTTCGTTATTTTTAAAACTACCATGATCGAGGGTTTCGGGTTGATTATTGAAAGCGAGCCGCCCGCTTCGAAGATTTTTTGATATATCAT
Source organism: Spirochaetes bacterium ADurb.BinA120 (assembly GCA_002069125.1). GTDB lineage: Bacteria > Spirochaetota > UBA4802 > UBA4802 > UBA5368 > MVZN01. Next base: position 26,643 of record MVZN01000014.1, on the reverse strand, counting down.
CAGTACGGTAGATAAGCCCATGGAATCTATAAAATCAAGCTTTGTAAAGTCTAGAAAAATATATTTATAGCCTTTTGAAATAAAATCCATGGCGTGCTTTTGAAATTCGGACGAAGTGAGCAGGTCTATGGTGCCGAAAACTTTTAATGTCACCACTCCGGCCTGTTCGGTGCCTTTGCTTTCCGTGATATTGGTTTTATCGCCGGGCAGCGTGCGCGTGAGCGTTTCTACGCCGGTTTCTATAGAAAACGATCCAAGTTTTGAATGCTGGCTTTTTGGATCTTTGTTATTATCCACGATATTTCCCCGCTTTTTTAGCTTATTGAACGCATAACCATAATACTTTAAATATTTGCTGTTGTCAAGTGTTTGTGTCTTTTTTTTATTATTATATTACCAATCTTTTTTATCGCCGCCGGATTTTTGCTTTTTGTTTTCGCCCGGATCGGGTTCTTCGCCGAAAAGCATCTGCCGTCTTAACTGTTCAGGCGTCATATTGAACGGGTCCATCTCGTCCGCTTTATTCATTCTTTTTTTGTTTTGCTGATATAAATACTGTACGCGGGCTTCGTCGTTTTCGAGGTCCTTTAAAAAAAGCTTCAGCCTGTTTGGATCTACCTGGATGTTTTTGTATTTTTCTACATTTTGCTTATCTACGAGGTCTTTTACGGCTTCTTTTCCGTCTTTGCCTTCGCCGCCCGATGACGCGTCTTTCTTTTCGGCGTTTTCAGAGCCGGACTCGCCGGCTTTTTGCTCTTTTTGTCCGCCGTTATTTTCCTGTTTACCATCCTGTTTTTTTTCTTCTCCGGCGTTACCGTCTTTTTGGTTTTCGCCTTTCTGGGAGTTATTTTCGTCCCCTTCTTTTTTATCGCCCTGCCCGTTTTTATCGCCGTCTTTTCCCTGATTTTGATCTTGCTTGTTCTGCTGATCTTTTTGGGCTTGCTGTTCCAATTTCTTTTTAGCCAGCTCCAGGTTGTGAAGCGTGTCGGCGTCGTCCGGTTTTATTTTGAGGGCCTGCTCATAACTTTCTATGGCCTTGCCGTAATCCTGAAGTTTGAAATGAGAGTTTCCCATGTTATAAAAAGGCTCGAAACGGCTCTTTGCGCCGCCGGCTTTCAAGGCTTCGCCATAAGCTTCTATCGCGCCTTTATAATCGCGGTTTTTATACCTGGCGCAGCCGATATTGTAATTGGCGGCGATATCGAAAGGCTTTAATATTTTCGCGCTCTGAAATTCGGATTCTGCGGCGCCGAACTTGCCGGCGTCGTATAATTCTTTGCCTTTTTGCGAGTGGGCCGATATTTTTGGCGTCAGCGAATCGTATTCGGCCGCAAGCGGAGGCGGGGCCTGTTGTATTTCTGCGCGGGCGGCCCCGGCAGACGAAGCGACGGAAACAGCCGCAAGAAGAAATAGAATAATGCCGGCGTTTTTACGGCTTCTTTGAGGGATCATCGAGTCTATGATAATGAAGATGAGCGCGAGCGCGGCAAAATAAGCGAAAAGCTCTTCGCGGACATTGAAACTGGATACTCTGAGCGCTCGTTTTTTGATATTCTTCAGCCCGGAAATCATTTTAACCAGGCTGTTCTGGTCGGAAACGTGAAAATATTCTCCGCCGGCGGCCGCTGCTATATCGACGAGCACTTGCTCGTTAAGGCGGGTCACTACGTCTTTTCCGTTAAATTTCTTATAGACGGGCGCGCCCCATATGTCCTGCGAAACCGGTATCTTTACTCCGCTTTTGGAGCCTATTCCCACGCAGTGTATGATCGCGCCGTTTTTATAAGCTTCGCGCGCGGCTTCTACGGGCCTGCCGTCGTGGTCTTCGCCGTCCGTAAATATCACCACTACTTTTGCGGCTTCATCGTCTTTGTTGAAGCGTTCGACGGCGGTTTTGATGGCGAGTTCGAGCCTGGTCCCGCCTTTTTCTATCAGATCGAAGTCGGCCTGCATTAAAAGCGATTTGGCGGAAGCGTGATCGAGAGTGAGCGGGCAGATGCAGCTCGCTTCGCCGGCGAAGGTGACTAACGCCACCCGGTCGCTTTTTAAATTATCTATGAGGTGGGTAACTACGGCGCGGGTTATGTCGAGGCGGTTGTCGCGCCCGAGATCGCGGGCCTTCATCGATTCTGAAACGTCTATAGCGAAGCAAATGTCGATGGAGCTGGCTTCGATTTCTTCGGGTTTTTCAAGGCCCTGCGGCCGGGCTGCGGCGAAGGACACCAGGGCCATGGCGGAGAGGTAAAGAGTAATTTTAATCATTAAATTCGGTTGAGTCCGGTAGTTTGAAAGCGCGGAGTAATTACGGCTCGAAAAAATTTTTTCACGCCGTTTCAAAGCCAGTTTTAATATCAACTTGAAGTAATATACCATCAAAGGAAGGCATAAAAGCAATAATAAAAAACCTGCTTGAGCGAATTTCAACCTGTCGTCCCCCCGTTTTTTTAAAGCGCGCATTATTAAAAAAATAAAGCGCGCTCGTAAAAAAATAAATATGTATTGATTTTTTTATAAGTTTTTTATTAAAACTTATACTCTTTCGATATATTCGCCGGTACGCGTGTCTATTCTTAAGACTTCGTCCTGATTAATGAAAAGCGGCACCTGTATTTCAAGGCCCGTTTCCATGCGCGCGACTTTGGTGGCGCCGGAAACGGTATTGCCCTTTACGCCGGGCTCGGTGTATTCGACTTTAAGATCGACCGTTATCGGAAGAATTATGCCGATGGGTTTATTTTCGTAATATTGTATCTGGCATTGAGAGTTCGGCACCATATAAAGCATGGCGTCGCCCAGGTCTTTTTCGGTAAGCACTACCTGTTCGTAGCTTTGCGTGTCCATGAAATGGTATTCTTCGTCGCTTTGATATAGATATTCCATGGTTTTATGCTCGAGGTCGATTACTTCGACTTTGTCATGGGCCCTGAAGCGGTTTTCCGCTATGGAGCCGGTGCGTAAATTTTTGTTTTTAGTCTGCATCATGGCGCGCCAGTTGCCGGGTGTCAGGTGCTGAAACGCTACGACCATGAAAAGCTCGTTGTTCATTTTAAAAATGTTTCCCTTTCTTAATTGTGATGCGTCGATTATCATTTTTAAAACCCTCCGTTTATTTTTTTATTTGTTTGTTTATAAATTTTCCGTTTATGAAAGGCACGCCGCTTTACTTTTTAGTTTTGCCCTTCGGTTTGTTAAGGCTGTCGAGAAGAAGCTTCTTTTTTGCTTCGTTACTTAGCTTTGCGGCGTTTTCAGCGCTTCCGGTTTTTATTACGGCCCCGGCCATTATGTCTTCTTCAAGTTTTTCGGCGGCGGGCTTCTTTTTTTCCGAAATCTGCGCCGGCGCCAGCGGCACGTACTGTATATCGTTGACGTAACTGGTGAAGTTATCGTCCAGGTCTATTTTAAAATTAGCCATAATGGCGCTGTCTTCTTCTTTAATTATATTTATTAGCGCCGTTTCTTTTTTTGAGATATTTGCCTTTAATTTTTCAAAGGCGCCGTCGTTTTTCTGGTTTTTTACGGCGTTTCGGACTTCGTTCGTTTCGGCGCCGTGAGACGGCTGGCGGTTTTCGGCTTCCTGGGGCCGGGGCGTTTCTCGCGCGATTTTTTCGCTTTTGGTTTCATCAGCTTTTAATTCAGCGGTCTGGACTTCCGCCGGTTTCGTTTCAGAAGCGGATTCGTTAGAATTTATTATCTTTTTGATAATAGGCGCCGCCGTTTTTTCTTTTTGCAAATTTCTGAGTTCGTCTACTTTTTTCAGCGCGTAAACCGATCCTATTCTTACAAGCGCCTGCAAAGCGTTGTTGGATATGCTTTTTTCGATGTCGCGAGCCGCCAGGCACAGCAAATCTACCGCCTGGTCGCTTCCGATCTGCTGAAGGGCGAATATCGCGGAGTCGCGCATCCATAGCTGCTCGGACTTTATCATCGAACCCAGAACTTCGATCATTTCGTCTGATTTGAATCTGGATATGGCTTTAACCGCGTTCGCTTTTATTCGGTTGTCAACGTCGTTAATAAAAGGCACTATGTAAGGTATAATTTTTTCAGTGCCTATGAATTCGAGGCCTTCGATAGCGTTTGCCCTTACGCGCGGATCATCGTGATTTAAAAAGGCGCTTATCGGCTCTACCATTTCGGTTCCGCCGTATTTTCCGGCCAGCTTTACAAGGCTCGCTATAACGAAAGGGTCTTTTTCGTTTTTTAGCATTTCAATCAGCAGCGGAAGGACCGCCGGATTGAAATTTACCGTAAGCGCTTTCATGGCTCTCTGACGGTTTTCCGGCAGGGGGCTCGATAAAAGCGTTTTAATGGTTTCAAAATTGAAACCGGATACTGAAGGCGCGATGCCGGTTTCAGTTTCGGTTTTTTGCTGCGAATCTTTTATTTTTTTAAGCGTTTTTTTCGCGAAATAGCGTGTGGCCGGATCTGAAGCGTTACAGAGCTTTTCGATCATCTGGTTAATCTCGTTATCGCACATCTCACCCGCTGCGACGATGGCGTTATTTCTGACGGCGCCGTCGCCGGAGTTGAGATTGTTTATTATTTCTTCCCTTGTGAGGTTAACCGAAGCCAACTTGCGCTCCTTGTTTTAGTTTATTAATGCTATCAAAATTATCTTAAAAAGTCAAGATTTATAATAAAAAGGATATTATCCGCTACCTGTTTACGAGCAGGCGGGTTCGCTTGACCTGAAAATTGAAAGGTTCGAGTTTTTCGGCTGCCGCGGCGGTTTCCGCCGCGCGCTTATGGTCTTTCATCCGGTAATAGCAAAGCGCCAGTTTGGCGAGCGCCGAGCAGTTGCCCGGGCTTAACTTCAAAGCCCTTGTAAAGAAAATTTCGGCTTTGTCGTCGGCGTTGATCATCATCATCAATTTTCCCGTGTTGAATAACGACCGCCAATAAGCCGGATGATTTTTGATTAATTTTTCCAGATCGTCGATAAGGCCCTGGTCGAAATTTTCTTCCGCCCGCGTCATTATTTCATTGTTGAGCCTGTACTGCTCGGGGAAGAAAAAGGAATCCAGCGCGGGAAAATCCGGCTCGATTTCAAGCGCTTTCGCGACGGCCTGCGAGCATTTTTCTGTATTTGAGTCGTTGTAATAAGAAACCGCCTTTTCGAAGTGCGCATTGGCGAATTTAGGGTTTTCTGAAATGATCTCGTCGAGTATTTTGACGTGGGCGGCTTTATCGTTTAAATCAAGATAGCAGTTGGCGATGAGATTAAGCAGCGTTGATTTTAAATTTTCTCCGCCCGAGAAAAAATCGAAAAATTTATCGTTCGCGGACCGTTTTTTTATGGATGAATAAAGTTCGTCGAGTTCCTTTTTATTGAAAAATCCGGGTTTCGTGAGGGTTTCAAGGATGAGCGCGGCCGATTCCGGCGCCTGCGAACGGGCTTTTTTCAATAAATCCACCGAGGCCGTGGCGTCTTCGGCAAAATGATTTACCGCTTTAGCTAGCAGGAGCTCGTTTTTATATTTGCGCTCATACTCTTCAGGTTTTTCGTGATTGAAGTTAATTTCTTCCAATTCGCTTATTACCGCTTCGAGCCTTACGCTTCCTGTATCAAAGGCGTGGTCCGGAGGTGTTATTATAAAGTGAAAATCCCGGTAATGATACGCCAGCCAGCATATGCCGCCGTAATTCTGGTACTGCCATGTTTCCAGCACTTTGGCATTGAACTTGTTTTCGCCGCCTCTTTGTTCTATAACGCTCAGGTTTACGATACGATAATCGATTTTCCATTGTTTGACTTCTAAAAGGACTACACGCCAGCAATATTCGAAAAGGTCGTAGTATTTTTTATTAATAAAGTATTGCCTTAAAACTTTCGGGCCTTCGTCATTTAAGGAAGAATAAAAAAAATTGAGGGACTTTTCGGTAAGTATGGAAGCCTCTTTTAGCTGAGCGGCCCTTATTTTTTTTATTTCTTCGACAAGGGCGTTCGCGAGATCGCGGTGCGTTCCGCCTTGCTCGTTTTTGATTGCCAGCTGGCCGAAAGCTGCGGCGTCGTTGTAATTTTTTAGAGTGAAATAACACGCCGCGAGCAAATAATAATATCTTGAAGTTTTTGCGCCCGCGGGGACTTGTTTCAAAACCGACAAAGCGTCGCGGTATTTTTGCTCTAAAATTTTTATTTCGGCCTCTAAAATTTTAATTATATTATTATCGGGGCTGACTTTTTTGAGCTGCAGCAAAGAGGTAAAAGCGTCGCGGGGATTTTTTGCCGCAATAGCGCGTTCGGCCTCGGAGATGATTGAATCTATTTTAGATTTTAGTTCGATTTCATAAGCGCCGTAATTTGCCGATGATTCTGACGAAGCCGTACTGCCGGAAGTTTTAAAGCTTTCGTCATTTTTTATGTAAGAATGGTAAATTAAGGCGGCCATAACCGAAACGGCGAACAGCGCGGCATATTTTTGAAAACCGGCGGTTTTTTTTTCAGGCGGCGCGTCAGCGATTTTAAGCGCCGTTTTGACGGGTTCGCGGGGATGCGTCGCGTCGGCGGGCCTTTCCTGAAGAGCGTCTCCGGATTTTATCCTGGATTCGTCTTCTTTGACGGGCGTTTTCTTGAATTTAAATTTAATTTTATCGATTACATAACCGGCGGCTTCTATTTGCGTTTGTTCTCCGGAATTTATCATTGAAAGAAGAAGATTTTCAACGTAATCTATATCTACGCTTAAAAGCGCCCGCGCGACGTTGGCTCTTACCCTGGGATCGCCGTCGGCGGCCGAATTTAATATATGCTGAACGGCGGCCGGCGCTTGAAGATAGTCGAGGCCTTCGACCGCGTTGGCCCGAACGCGCGCGTCAGGATGCGTTAGAAATGAAGCGATAATATCCGCGCACTTTTCGCTTCCGGCCCGGCCGAGGTTTATAAGTATGGATGCGATAACGAACGGATGGTTTTCTTCGCTGAGCCTGTCGATAAGCATCTGCTCGAGGCGCTCGTCGCGGCCCAGTTTGGAACAGGCCGATATAGCCGCGATTCTGTTTTTGGGCTCTTCGTCGTTAATAAACCTGTTGAACGCTTCGTAGTTGATGTTTTCGCTTTTCTTTTCGCCGGCGGGCGTCGCGCCGATTTTGTCGAGAATGTCGAGATTATTTTTTTTCAGAGAGCTTTCGATTTCGCCGATAGCGTTTTTGATATGAGGCCTTAAAACGACGTCGTTTTTTTTCAAAAGCAGTTTTAAGGCTTCATAAGCCTCTATCGACGAAGATTTTCCCAGATCGTCAACGGCTTTGATCTTGATTTTATAATCATTTGAAGACAAATGAAATAATAATTCGGTTATGTCGTTGTTGGCCATAAAATTGTTAAGACCGGCTGCGATTACTTTTTTACAATATCTGTATCATTTCGATGAACTGAGGGCTCGGCCTGGCGAAGAAATAACCCTGGGCGTAGTGAACGCCTAAAGCTTTGACCGTGTTATATTCGGCCTGCGTTTCGATGCCTTCGGCTATAACCAGCGAATTGGTTTTATTGGCGAAATCGAGCAGCGTTTTTAACAGTTCCTGCTTGATAAAGTCTTTGTCTATGTCGCGGACGAGGACCATGTCGAATTTTAAATATTTCGGCTTTAATTCCGCTATGGCCTGGAGGCTTGAATATCCGGCCCCGGCGTCGTCTATGGCGATGTTGAACCCCATTTTCTTCAACTCGTCCACTATATTCTTGAACGAATCGAAGTCTGATATGGCGGTTCTTTCGGTGATTTCCAGAACTATGTTTCCGGGGTCGAGATTATATTTTTTCACCAGTTCCGAAAAACGGCTCACTATTATTCCGGCTTCCAGAAAGGTTTTAGGGTCTACGTTAAGAAAGAGCAGGATTCCGCCTTCGGAAGGGCGGGAGCCGAATTTGCCTTTTCTCATAAAACTGGTGTTGAGGTTGAAATTGACTATGGCCTTGGCTATGCAAAGCCACTCGAGCTCTTCGGCATAGCCGTGCGCGTCGGCCGCGGAAAAAAGCACCACGGGCAGCTCGTATTTAGACGTTTTCGGCCCGCGCGTCAGCGCTTCGTAGGCAAGTATTTCCGAATCTTTGACGCTTACGATGGGCTGGAAAACGGTTCGCACTTCTTCGTGCGTTATGATATTTTTAATGTCTTCGCTGATTTTCTGGCGTTCTACCAGCTCATGATTAAGGCCGGATATTTCCGCTTCGCGTATGGCCGAAAATAAAGACCGCTCGACGCGCTGCATGGAATTTTCGTTGATAAGCGCAAAGCCGGTGTTGAAATTGACGTATTCCGAAGGGATTACGCTTGAAGCCGAAACGCTGGCTTTCAGGCTTTCGGAAACCCTGCGCGAAATTTTATCTATGTTTTCGATGTTGATGCTCTGATTGTTGCGCGGCGCCGATAGAAAAATGATGAAATTCGAGCTCGCCGGAAATAAAACCGCTATGGAATCGCTTTTTCTGAATATCTGGCCTTTCATCGAAATGAGAGTTTCTGCGGTTTTTTTCAGCAGGGAGTCATAATTTTTCCAGCCGTAGAGGGTTTCGATATTTACGAGCGAAGTGATATTTACCGAAATTACCGCCGCGGAATTTTTGACCGAAAGGGTTTTTATTTCTTCGAGTATGTAATTGAGCGTAGGCAGGCCCGTAACGTAATCTATAAGCATGTCATAGGCTTTCGACATATCTACGCCGTTTAATATTTTTTCGTAATTTTCGTTTTTCTTATCGTTTGACACTTAAATTCTCCATTCGGCGGCTGTTTTAATGCGAAACCGCTTTGCTCATCTGCAATATAGGAAGGAACATCGATATTACTATGCCGCCGACGACGCCGCCGAGGAAAACTATGAACAACGGTTCTATGAGAGACGTCAGGGCGTCGACGAGAAGGTCGATTTCTTCCTCGTAAAAGGCGGCAATATTTTCGAGCATGTTTTCCAGAGTACCGGTTTGATCGCCTATCGCGATCATTTGCGCGACCATGTCGGGGATGGTCGGCGATTTAGACACCGAATCGCCTATGCTCATTCCGGCTTCTACGTTGACTTTCATTTGATGGAACTCGGCCCTGAGTATGCAGTTGTCTACCGAGCCGTTGGTTATTTCGAGCGCCTTGGTGACCGAAACGCCCGATTTTAATAGAACCGCGAGGTTCGACGCAAAAGTGTTTACGGAGGATTTTATGACCAGCTGGCCTATAAGGGGCAGCTTGAGGGATACTTTGTCCCATATCTGGCGCCCGACAGGCCATTTATAAAACGCCTGAACGCCGTAAACGAAAGCTATTACCGAGACTATTTCGAGAACTATATTGTCTTTAATGAAGTTTGAAATAAAAATGGTTATTTGCGTGGGCAGAGGCAGCGTGGCTTTGAAGCTTTTGAACATCGCCGAAAAACGCGGAATAACGAACGCCATCAAAAACACGACTACGAGCCCGGCGACGATCATAATCGCGGCGGGGTAAGTCATGGCCGATTTGACTTTGGCTTTCATAGCGGCCGATTTTTTCAAAAATCCGTTTAATTTTTCGAGCATGTCGAATAACATACCGGATTCTTCGCCTATTTTTAGAAGGTTTAGATACATCGGCGGAAAGCAGTCGTCGTGCTGGGAAAACTGTTCGTATAAGTTGGACCCGGCTTCTACGCCGGTTCTGACTTTTTTTATTTTTTTGCGAAGCCTCAAATTTTCAGTCTGTTTTTCTAGAATGACGAGCGATTTGATGATCGGGATACCCGCTTTGGTAAGCACCGCGAAATATTTGGTGAACATCATTATGTCTTTCTGGTTGATTTTGCGGTTGCCTTTTGAAAAATACTCTTCCCATGTCATTTCGGCTTCTCTTTTAAGCGAAGTGACGGAAAGATTCTGCGAAACGAGCTTTTCGCGGGCGGTTTGTTCGTTGGACGCGTCTACGGTACCTTTTACTTCGGTGCCCGAAGCGTTTATAGCGGTATAAATAAATTCTGGCATATTTGAATCACCGCCTGTATTATAACATAAAATTAACGATTTTAAAATATAATTTTGATTATATAATAAAATTTTTTGCAGGCGTTAATAGGAAATTATTTCAAACGAAAAAGAGCCTTATTTATTAAGACCGCCTATTTTATTTCCCGAGAGCGTAGAACCCGTTTTTTGCGTCTGGTTGGATTGGAAAGACGGTTTTTCGGCGGCGGGTTCCTTTTCTTTTACGTCTTTGGCTTTGGCGTCTTTGGCGGACGTTTTGGAATCGCCCGGCCTCGATATGGCTATATTAAAAGACGGCTTGTTTTCGGTTATATTGGTAATAACGAGAAAATCTTCGGATATTTGTTCGATTTTATACTCGATTTTTGTTATTTTTTTCTGCGTTCCGTCGGGCAGTTCTATAACTACCGGATTGGGAAGGTCTTCGGATACGATGCTGCCGGTCTGGACCATAAACAATTTTTCAGCCCCGGTGTCGGCGTCTTTTTTTGTGAGCATAGCGGTTTTTTCTTCGCTGAGCTGGTAAAATCCCTTATAAAGAAGCTCGGCGACAGGCTTATCCTGGTTTTTATCGGCCTTTGGAAGCGCTTCGTTAGCGAGTTCGTAGGCTTTTTCGGCGACAGCTTTGGCTTTGAAGTAATTCTGGTCTTTGAACGCGGCTTCGGCCTGCTTCAGGTTTTCGTCGGCCTGCTTGAAAAGCGGTTCACTGTAGGTGCCCTGCGGCATATTTTTGACTTTTTCTACCATTTTTTTCGCTTGTTCGATCGCCGATTCGGCGTCTTTTCGAAGCTTTGACGAAGATTTGATGTCGCGGAATATATTGCGGCGGATTTTTCCGCCGTAGGTCTGCCCGCTTGTAACAAGCGCCGCTTCTTTGGTGTCGAATTCGATCGGCAGAAAACGGTCTTCGGGAACGGGTTTATATTTGATGGCGACCTGCTTTTGTTGAGGCGCGCCGCCTTTAGGAGGGGCCGGCGGCTTGGGCGCCGCGGCGGGCGCGGCGGCCGGCGGTGGAGCGGCCGCAGGGGCAGGCGCGGTGCGCGAAGCTTCCTGGACGTCGCCGCCTTCGCCGCCTTCTGAGGCGGAGCCTTCTGCGCCTTCTTCGGTCGAGCCTTCTGCGCCTTCTTCGGCTTTTTTGCCGCAGCCTTCGATGAGAAGGCCGAACATTAAAGCCGCTATTATCAGCAGTGCGAGATATTTTTTAACCATTATTGCGCCCCTCTGAAAAACGTGGTAAGTGTAAGTTCGAGTTTCATGGTGTCGTCCTGGGTTATAAGGCTTTTTATTTTAAACCCGCCCTCGACGACTTTTATTATAGCTTTCCATACGGTAGTGCTTTCAGGACGTTTTAACTGTATCGAGTTTTCCAGGTGCCATAAAAATTCAAGTATCTTCGAATATTCGCCTTCTAGGTCGAGAGTGAAGTAAAATTCGGTAAAATCTTTTTTTATATTCCCTCTCAGGTCTTTATTTTCTATAGGCGTGAAAGTCGGTATCTTTACCTTGAGGTCCGATGCCAGGATTTCTATTTTTTTGATCAATTCGGGCCAGACGTCTATAGGGGGAAGATTTACGAGCGTTTTATTCAGCACTTCGAGAGTGGTTTCGAACTCTTTCTTTTTGATTTCGTCTTTGCGTTTTTTCTCGTCGACTTCTCTGCGGCGTTGATCTAAAAGCGAAGTTTTTTCCGATACTGTCCGCTGTAGCTTGTCGCGCTCCTCTTCGGCCTTCGCGAGCGCTTCCAGCGCGTCTGCGCGTCTTACGACGAACTCCGAATGAAGCTTCCACCATATGCCGCCGTTTGCGGCGAGCCCTATGAGTATGATTACGTATATAGCGGTTCTTTCCGCGAGTGACGCTGATCTGGTGCGCATGTTATCCCCTTATAAATTATACCACAACAATCGGGTGTTTCAAAATTATTTAACGATTTCGTAGTTTATGGTTTCAGAGTATTTTTTATCCGACGTCGAAAGCCTTATGAACCCTTTTCCTATTTTTAAAGCCTTTACCGTTCCGTTGATCTGATCATAAGCAGCCGCGCCGTCGAGATTTACTACGTCTACGTTAAACGTTCCGTTGGTGAGTTGCTTTTTCTGTTCGGCGATATTCAATATAAAAGCTTTTATTTCTTTCTGGTCGTTTAAGTGCATTAAGAGATTTTCCGGTTCGACTATGAGTTTTTTGAACGGGAAAAACTTGAATTCGAGGCTGAATTCGTAACCGAAATCCTTGTTTATCGAAACCTTCTGCAGAAAAACGGAGTTCTGGTCGTCCGTCGGGGGCGCGAATTCACGGTTCAGCATAAGGTTTTTCAAAAATTCGGGCGCGTGGTAAGGCTCTTTAGATTCGCATACCACCTTGAATTTTTGATCTTTCAGGCTGTCGCCGTCTATATGGATTTCCCTTATCCATACATCGTTTGGCGTAAGCTTTTCGAGTTTATCGAAAAATTCATACCATGAAAAGGATTTTTGATAAATTCGGTTGAAAAAATCTATTCTTTCGTTTATTTCTTTTATTTTTTCGCGAGATATCATGGCTTTGCCGAGCTGATTGTCGAGCTGCGCGATTTCATTGGTAAGAGTATTTATGCGCTCGCCGAGCTCCTTGATTTCTTCCTCGTTGGCTTTGCCTATTTTTTCGATGGCGTAGTCGTGATATTTTTTCAGGCCGAACCACATTCCGGGTATGGCCAGAAGCACTATGATTAATATGAATATCGCCCGCCAGTCACGGGGAACGCACTTATATTGAGAAGGAAGAAGATCCATCTTCATCTTCATAGCGTATTCCCCCTTTCTTTAAACGGTTTTTCATTGAATTTAAAATTGTTCGTAAATGTCACTATTTTTACCGCCGTATGGCATTAATTTCTGAGCAGGCCGCCGATGGCGCACTGCAGGCAATTTTTTTCGTCTTCGCTTATTACGGCCTTCGAGCCGGATTCTATGGTTATAATTTCCGACAGCATGACCGTCTTGGTGTTTAAGTGCAGCTGCATGGCGTTGTTTATATTGCGGAAATTCGAAGTTCCGCCGCAAAGAATGATTTCATGTATTTTAAATTCGCGGAAACGCGCCAGGTACTGGTCTATGGAATTATATATGCCTTTAATCAGCTCGCCGAAAGAAGGCTTTATTATATTATAAAGTTCTACTTTATTCTGCTTGTCGGGATTGTCCTTGAGGAATATTTCTTCTTCTTTTTTAGTTTTTTCGGCCGCCGCTTCGTCGCAGCGCCTGGCTTCCATTATGTTTTTAGTGAACGCGGCGCCGCCGAGTGGAAGCGAACGCGAGCTTTTTATTACGCTTTCCTTTAAGAACGCCACGCTGGTAGCTTCATGTCCGAGGTAAACCACCGCTATATTTTTCTTCTCTACTTCGGCGTCGGTGTAGTAAGGATGAAGAAGGTTTATGAGATTGAAAAACGTCGTGTCTATCGAAGCTATGTTGAGTCCGGCGTTGGCGATAAGATCGCCGAGGTCGAAAAGATTGCTCTTTAAAATAGCCTGGGCGACGACGGTAGTCTGCTTTTTTGAGTTTTCGACTATCTGGTAGTCGTAAAACCACTTGTCGAGTTCCAGAGGCAGCAGCGGGCTTAACGTCGAAGGAATCGATTTATCTATGGCGTCTTTCGCTTTGACCGGCATATTGAGCCAGTTTGCGACCGCCAGGTAATCGGGAATGAGCAGAATCGCGTCGTACCCTTTGACTCCGGTTTTGGAAACGAGTTCGTTGAGTTTAGCCTGCATTTCTTTGGGCTTCGAAATGGGTTTGTCCGAAAAAACGTTTACCATAGATTTTTCGGGTGTTTCGACCATTCCGAATTTCGCGAGAGTCAGGTGCTTATCGCCGTCTTTCTTGGCTTTGAGCACGGCGGCTTTAATATATTTCGAGCCAAGGTCTATGCAAACTGTGGGCCTCGCCATTTAATAACTCCAACAAATAAATTTACCGATGATATTTTTACACTATTTTATTAATCGGTAAAAAAAAGGAAAAACCGATGATTTTTTTTATAAAAAAAAGAGGCGCCTCGACGCGCCCCTTTTTATAAAATATTTTATCGAGCGGATGCGTCCGCGGCTTTTACTAAGCGGCGTTGACTCTGATAAGTTCCTGTATGGTCGTTTCGCCTTTTTTTATTTTGGCTAGAGTGGAACCGTGTATGGTGGTCATGCCTTTTTCCAGGCCGACTTTTTTAATATCGTAAAGAGAAGTATTGGTCGCGATCATCGCGCGTATTTCGTCGTCTATATCGAGTATTTCGTAAACCGCGGCCCTGCCTTTGTAGCCTTTGCCGCCGCATGCTTTGCAGCCGGCGCCTTTATAATACTTTATTTCCCTGTGTTCGGGTTCATGGAGGTCGGCGAATTTAAAATCGTCTTCGGTCGGAGTATATTCTTCAATGCAGTTTTTACAAATAGTTTTAACGAGACGCTGCGCGATAACTTCTATAAAAGCTGCCGCGAGCAGGTAACGGTCTATATCCATATCGGCCATACGGCCTATAACGTCGATGGCGTTGTTGGCGTGGACCGTGGAGAAAACGAGGTGGCCCGTAAGCGCCGCTTTGATGGCGATGTCCGCGGTTTCGTGTTCTCGTATTTCGCCGAGGAGGATTATATCGGGGTCGTGACGGAGCATGGCTTTAAGGGCCTTTCCGAAGGTAAGCGAGCGGTCCGGGTCGGTCTTGTTGATTTTGACGTTTATCTGGTTGAGACCGGCAAGCTTATATTCGACTGGATCTTCCGCGGTTATGATTTTAGTTTCGCTGTCGTTGAGCGATTGGAGCGCCGCGTAAAGAGTGGTGGTTTTACCGGATCCGGTAGGCCCCGAAACCAGTATGATGCCGTAAGGCCTTCTGATGGCGCGGTTGAACCTGTCGTATTCGATATCGCTGAAGCCGAGGGCTTTGAGGTCGAGCTTGAGGTTTTCTTTTGCGAGGATACGAAGGCAGGCGCATTCGCCTTCGGCGCATGGAATTATGGATACGCGGAAATCGACCGTCTTTTTTCCTAATTTGATCGAAAAAGCGCCGTCCTGCGGGACCGAACGCTCCGCTATGTTGAGGTCGGACATGATTTTTATACGCGAAATTATTGCGGGGCCGGCCTTTTTGGCTATCGTCATCTGCTCGGTGAGTATGCCGTCCAGACGGTAGCGCACGAGGACTTTCGTTTCCCATGATTCGATGTGTATGTCTGATACGCGAAGGTTGACCGCGTTTAATATTATTTTATTAACGAGAAGGATGATAGGCTTTTGATCGGCCTGCTGTTTTAAAATATCGGCCTTTCCGCCGTCGTCTTCGCTGTCGCTTTCGAACTCCAGGTTGACGTCGGATACAGGGTCGTCATTTTGCGGGGCGCCTTCGCCTCCCTCGCCGCCTTCGCCTCCGCCGCCTTCGCCGGCCTGAGAGGGACCGCCCGCCGGGGCGAGCCCTAAAAACGCCCTTATCTGCGACTGTGTGGATAAGACGTATTTGATTTCGTATCCGGTCACCGTGGAAAGACGGTCTATTAATTCGTAGTTGGTCGGGTCGCTGATAGCGATGGTAAGCGTTTTATCGACTATTTCGAGCGGAACGAACTCGCCGGTCTGTAAAAGGTTTGCCGGAACGGATCTTTTGGCTTCGTCTGAAACCGTTACGTCTTTCAAGTCTATGTAAGGAACGTCGAATTGTTTTGCGAGAGCTATTCCGAGATCGTCTTCGGTAATGTAGCCGGCGCCCAGAAGCGTCTGGCCGAGCAACTGGTTCGTTTCCTGCTGCTTTTGCAGCGCCCACTCGAGCTTCTGATCATCGATGACACCCATTTCTATGAGTATCTGGCCGATTTTCTTTTTTCTTAAAAATTCTGACATAATTTATTAAATGTTAAGCCCCCTTAATGCTACTCAATAAAGTTTCTGGCACTTAACGAAAACTTATTTTGCGCGGGCGCGACGGCTTATTTGGACTCTGACGCACCTTCGGGAGCGGTCTTTTTTGCGTCGTCGTCTATTAAAAGGCTCACGTTTTTAGAAGGTATGATCGTCGATACGGCGTGCTTGAATATGAGCTGCTGTCCGACGTTCGTGTTGAGCATAACAGTAAAAGTATCGAAAGATATTACATTGCCCATTATTTTGACTCCGTTCATGGTATAGACGGTTATGGGAATCTTATCTTTTCTGACAGCATTTAAAAAAACATCCTGGATATTGACTTTACTCATTATGAACCGCACCTCTTTATATATTTTTAGAAATATCAGCTACTATCGATTCGTAAACTCCGGAGTCGTTAATAGAAATATCGTCTTTTTCAAACCATTTTTCGAAGCTGAACCTTTTAAAATATGTCAGCTGTCTTTTGGCGTAGTTTCGGGTATTCTGCTTAATCAGATCTCCGGCCCCGCTTAACGTGAGCGAACCGTTCAAGTATTCAATGCATTCCTGATAGCCTATGGATTTCATGCCTGGAGCCTGTTTTGAATACCCTTTTTTCATTAGAAACGCCACTTCGTCGACGAGCCCGTTTTCGAACATTTCGTCGACTCTTGAGTTTATATTATTATATAGTAATTGCCTTGTTTTTGTCAATCCAAAAATTAAATAATTATAATCGTTGTTTTTTTCACGCACATCTTTATATGACGAAAACGGAGCTCCGGAGAGCCTGGACACTATTATAGCCCTTACAAGCCGCTGACGGTCGTTGAATTTTATCCTGGCGGCCGAGTCCATATCCAGTTTCATAAGTTCGCTCACTAAAAAAGGCGTTTCCTTCAATTCGAGCTCGTCGCGCATTTTTAAAGTAAGCGAAGGATCCATTTCGGGTATCTGCGATATGCCGTTCACCAGGCCGTCCAGGTAAAATCCTGTTCCGCCGACGATTAAAGGCAGTTTTTTACGGCCGGTAATTTCCTTTATTTTTTCAGCGGCGCAGGCCGCGAAGTCTGCGTAGGAAAATGAACGGTCAGGCGTAATTATGTCGATAAGGTGGTGATTTACCGCGTCGAGCTCGCCGCGCGAGGGTTTCGCGGTGCCGATATCCATGTATTTATAAATTTGCCTGGAGTCGCACGAAATTATTTCCGCGTCGAATTTTTGAGCTATTTTGATAGCCAGCGCGGTTTTTCCCGATGCCGTCGGCCCGACGATAACCGGAACCGTTTGCGTTTCGTGTTTTTTGTGGCGGTCTTTCATAAAATTCATTACCTTATATTTTTCTTGATTTTTTCAATTATTTTTTTCGCGGTTTCGGCCATTTCCGATCCCGGATCGAGCTTGACGACTTTTTTCAGCTCCCCGACCGCGTCGAAATTGCGTCCCATCATGCTCAGCACGATGCCCAGATAAAGGTGAGCCAGAGGGAAGTCCGGTGAAATCTCTATGGCTTTTTTTAGAAATACCGACGCTTTTTCGTAATAGCCTTTTTCTTCGAGCAATAATCCGATCTTACAGTAAGCTTCCACATAAAACGGGTCGATGGAAATAGCTTTCTGATAAGCCATGATGGCTTTTTCCGTTTCGCCGTTCCTGGCGTAATGCAGGCCGGCTTTATAAAACTGCGCGGCTTCGCCGGCGGGGGCGGTTTCTTCTATTACGGCCGCTTTCGAAGAAGCGCCGAAAGGCGCTCCGGGAAGCTCCGAGTGCCTGGAGTTGATCATGTTGATCGCATGAAGCGCGGCCATGCGGACTTCGGCGAAGTCGTCGCCCAGCGCCGAAGTCAACGCCTGCATATCGCCCTTATTGCCGATAATGCCTATGATGGCGGCGGCTTTCGCCCTTATTTTCTTTTCCCTGTCTTTCATGAAAGAAAAAATGAGGTCTTTGCTTTTGAAATGGGGATTGCGCATGAGCGAATCCAGGATCGGCTCCACGAATTTTTTTTCTTTAAGAAGCCTCACTACGGCTATTTGGGCCTTTTCGCCCGCCAGCGAAGCCAGAAAAGAAGATGCGGCGGAAGCCACCGTGGTCACCTCGTCGGCGGCCGCCGGGATTAACCTGTCTATTTCAATTTTTTCGCGCTGCTTTTCGGTGAGGTTGTTCAGGGCGATTATAGTTTTATGGCGTATGACCCATCTCGAAGATTTGAGCATTTTGTAAAGATATTCCAGAATGCCTTCGGCTTCGAGTTTGGAAAGCGAGTTGACTATCGCCAGGTTCATTTCGTCGTCTTCGGGGGTTTTTTCGGCTACGCTCAGAAGGAGCGAAGCCACTTCGTTTTCATTGAACGCACCCAGGCATTCTACGGCTTTTCTGGCGACTTCTCCGTTTTCGTCGTAAACGGCCTCTTTTATCAGCTGGTAAGCTTCGCGTTTTTTGGTGAATTTTCCGAGCGCGCCCACGGCCAGAAGCCTGAGCGGTGCGCTGGGCGTCTGAAGAAGCCTCGCGATGGACGGTATCGACTGTTCGCCGATATTGATAAGAACGTATTTCGACCAGTAAAAAAGGTTCGAATTTGCTTCGGGAAGAGTTTTTAAAAGCTGGTTTATAAGAGGCTTCACGACCTGGGAACCTATTTCGCTGAGCGAATCGGCGGAATTTTTGCGCACCTGCCAATCCGGATCGTTGAGCGATTTTAAAAGAGGCGCAGAAGCCTCCACGCCGATCTGGCCGAGAGCTTTTATAGCCCAATAGCGGGAATTTTCGTTTCCGTGCTCGAGCACTTTCATAAGTTCGTCTATCGCCGCAGGGCCGAACTGGCCCAGAACGTAAGCCGCATTTTTTCTGACCACCCAGTTTTCGTGATTTAATGATTTAATTAAAAATTGAAGGGAATAATCGGACATATGCAAAAGATTTTCGACCGCTTTTTCCCTTATTTCCTCATGGATGTCCGCCAGCAGGTCTATTAAAATTTCTATGGTCGCGGCGTCCCTTATGTTTTTCAAAGCGCATACCGCGGTATATTTCATGGTTATTTCCCTCGACGAGAGGGCGTCGATTATGGCGCGCGTCATAGCTTTTTCAGGGCCGTGCGAACTTATTTCGCCCATTATGTAAACGGCCCATCTTTTTACCTGCTGGGAGCTCGCGGCGCCGGAGTAAATTTCGATAAGCCTTTCCATGGCCGGTTTTCCAATTTTGGCGACGGCGTCCGCCGCCTTTTTGCATATCGGTTCGTAACCGTCGGAAAGCGCCGTGATAAGCACTTCGAGAGAATCCAGCCCCGCTTCGGAAAGCGCTTTTATGGCCGATATTCTAATGTCTTCGTTGCCGTTTCGGTAGGCTTTCGCCAGGTGGGGGACGATTTTTCTGCCGAGCTTGGCGAGGGCTTTGCACGCGCAGTCCCTTACATACCAGTAATCGTCGCTCAGCGATTCTATGAGCGACTCGATTATTTCTTCCCCGAAACGCCCGAGAACTTCTATGGATTTGTGCCTTACTTCTTTTCTCGGGCTTTTAAGGCTCTTTTTAAGCGCTTCGATAGCCTGCTTGCTGCCTATTTCCCCCAGCGATGTTATTACGGCGGTCCTTACGTCGCCGTTTTCGTCGTCGACGTATTTTACGAGCGCTTCGACGGCTTCGCGCGTGGCGAGCTTTCCGAGTATGCTGGCGCACCAGAAGCGTCTGTCGGGATTACCCGCGCCGAGGCCGTTTATCAAAAAAGTTTCGGCGCTCTCGCTATTCGCAGATAGAATATCGCCTATGATCCTTCTTTTGGTCCATGAAGAAACTTCCAGAAGGTCCACGAGATAAGAAAGCCCGTTTCCGCCTATTCGCGCAACGGTTTGAGCGTACCAGTAAAAAGCTTTTTCGTTTAAGGAGTCATTGGATTTCATGAGGCCGTAAATTTTTTCGGCGCATCCGTCGGGGTTGATGGCGGCGAGGGAATGGGAGGCGAAATAAGAGACTTCGTCCGAGCCGCTTGCCATGGCGTTTAAAAGCGCGCTTTCAGCCTCGAGGCAGTTGAGCGAGCCGAGAGTCTTCGCCGCGAGCGCTTTCAGAGGTTCGTCGCCGTGGGATGCCAGGATTTCGATAAGCGCGGGCGCGGCCTGAACGCATGCGCTTTTTTCGATAGCGTCGACGGCCTTCTTTTTTTCGGAAATTTTAGTGGAATTTAACTGAAGCAGTAAATAATCCAGGTCTGCAGGCATTTATTTACCTCCATCGGCTTTTTAATTTTTATTCATGCGCCCGCTGAATACCGCGCCGTTTTTGATGAGCGCGTAAAGCGCCAGAACGCATAGCGCCAGCTCCGGCAGAGAATATGAGAGATTATAAACCAGGGAAGTCTTAAGGCTTCCTCCGAAAAACAGATATCCCGAATAAACGTGCGCGCCGGTTTTTAAGCAGAAAGCCGCTATAGAAAAAACTACCAGCGTCAAAACGTCCTTTCGGGGAGCGAGCGCTACGGCCGAAAGAAGCGCGTAGGCTGCCGGGTAGTCGATAAAGGCTTGAACCCAGCCTATTACATGGCCGCTGGTAATGATTTTTAGTACGCCCAGAGCGAACCCGGCGGCCGCTCCGGGTTTTATTCCGGAAATTATCGATAACGCCAGTATCGGAACGGGGGCCAGAGTCACCGAACCGCCCTGCGGCATGGTGAATATTCTTATGTAAGAGAGCACGTATCCCATGGCGCACGCCAGCGAGCATTCCACCAGCAGGCGCGTCCGGTTATTTATTTTCAGAGTACTTTTCAACTTGTTTCTCCAGGGAATCGATCCGTTCGTGGATATTGTTAATGTAGCGCATATCTTTGTTCTCTTCAGCTATTAAAAGCGCTTCGCGGTATTTTTCGAGGGACTCTTTATAGCGGAACTTTTTTTCCTGTAAAATGGCGAGGGCGAGGATTACCTCGATATTCTCCGGGTCCAGTTTATAAGACTCCATAAGATTTTTTAAAGCCATTTCGTCGTTTTTGAAGCCTGAATAAATTATGCCGGCCAGATAATATAATCTCGGGTTGGCCGGAAATTTAACCAGGCAGTTTTTTATCTGCGTAAGGGCTTCCTCGAATTTTTTCTCGTCGATTAATATGTTTATGAGGCTCTGATAGGCCGTTATACTGTTAGAATCGAGCATCACGGCTCTTTTAAAATTTTCCACGGCGGTTTTTCCGTCTTTCTGGCTGTAAGCGAGAATTCCGAGCATTTCATAAATCTGCGAGTTCTGCGGCGCGATTTCACGGGCTTTGAGGATGGCTACTTTAGCCTCCTTGTGCTGGCCGTTGTGTATGAGAATCCTTGCCAGGCCGAGGTATCCACTGTATTCGCCCGGAAAATTGGTTACGATAAAGGCGTAAGCCCGCGTGGCTTCGTCTATATTGCCTTCGTTGTAAATGCAGTCGGCCATGCCCAGGTGCGCTTCGGCCAGGCGGGAGTTGGCTTTAAGCGCTTGTTCGTAATAGCCTTTAGCCAGCTTGAAGTTTTTTCGGAACCTCCAGATATTGGCCAGATTTAAGTTAGCCATTTCGTGCAGCGGCTTCATGCGTACGGCCGTGTCGAAACGGATGATGGCGTTGTCTATATCGTTGAGGGCTTTGTAGCAGACGCCGAGTTTGTAATTAGTTTCGGCGTCCTGCCTGGTGTTTATAGCATTCTGGAAGGCGCGCAGCGCGTCTTCGTAATTTTTTCTGCCGAGGTATAAATCGCCGAGGAGGCTGTTGGCCTCATAAAAACGCGGCTCCGCCGAAGTGATTTCGCGAAGCTTTGAAATAGCCTGCGTTTGTTCGCCGCGGCCTATGAGTTCGTAGACGTATCTGAGGCGGCCTTTTGCCAGCAGGGCGTTTTTTTCGACGACTTCCCTGGGCAGATCGTCTTCGGCGGTAAAATTAGAGGCAGGAAGCTGTCTGGGAGACGCCGGCGTTTCGGCGGCCCCGCGCCCGTCCGCCGTGGATTCCGGCGACGGAACGGCCTGGCTCCATTTTTCGTTTTCGGCCCTGAGGACCTCTTCGAATTTTTTATATTCGACGTTTTCGGGGCTCATCTGCCTGAGCTTTTTGAGCTCGAGCATCGCTCTTTCGATATCGCCGTTTTTGGCGTAATATTTGACCAGATTTAAAAAAACGTTATCGGTCAGCGTGACGGTTTCCGCGCGGCACACGGCGGCCGTCTGCGGAGACAAAACGGCCCCTCCGGCCGCGGCGAAGAGCGCAAAAGCCATTATCGCGCCAGCCGGAAGCGATAAAAACTCCTTTTTTTTATCGAGCATAAAAACTCCTTTTATTAACCGATATCCTTTTGCGGGCGTTTTATTTTAAAACCGCTATTTCTTCGACGATTAAAGCGATTTTATTCATTACCAGAAAACCCGCATCGGTTAATGCTATATTTTCCTTTTTTAGTATTAATAATCCGTTTTCGGCCAGAGAGATAATTTTGGGGTCGCCATGGATTTTATCGAAAATTTCAGGCGTAATGGCGTTTTTTCTAAGGCCTTCGTCCGTTCTTAGCGCCAGCATTATAGTTTCGAGCAGCAGATCCGGCCCGCTCAATGTTTCGAGCAGGTAATAATTTTGAGTTCCGACCCCGCCGATATATTCAAAAACCCCGCCGCTATTTTGCTGTCTTATAGCGCCGAGCGTGGAAACCGCTCCGGCCCCGAATCCCATATAGTCTTCTTTCCGCCAGTAAGAGCGGTTGTGCCTGGAAATGAAATTACGGTTTCTGGCGAAATTGGAGACTTCGTAATGTATAAAACCGGCTTTTAAAAGTTGCGAGCAAACGCTTAAATATTCTTCGGCGGCCTCTTCGTCGCTTAGTTCGATTAATTCGCCGCTTTTTACCATGGAATGCACCGGCGTGTTTTCGCATACCGAAAACTGATAAATCGACACGTGATCTAATTGAAGCTCGCCTATGGCCGCAAAGTCGGATTTTTGATAATTTTCGCCTTTTTTATATGGAATCGCCGTCATAAAATCGGCGCTTATATTTTTAAACCCGGCCTCTCGGGCCAGCGCGAGGGCCCTTAAAGCTTCGGATGCGTCGTGGACGCGGCCGAGAAGCGCGAGAACTTTATCGTCGCCGCTCTGCATGCCTATGGATATCCGGTTGAAACCCGCTTCGCGAAGTTTGCCGTAGCCGGCCGCGTCGAAAATTCTGGGATTGGTTTCTACCGTTATTTCGCAGCTTTCGTCCGTTATGAATTTATCCTTTAAAAGATCCAGCGTTTTAACGATGTTTTCTATTCCGCCGACGCCCGGAGTGCCGCCGCCGAAGTATATGGTTTCCGCCGCGGGCTTTGCCTCAAAAGATGCCGTCCTTAAATCGATTTCCATCCTGAGCGCTTCGAAGTAATCCGAAAGAGGCGGAACGCCGTTGAAATAATCGATGCCGTAAGAGGCGAAGTCGCAATAAGAGCACTTTTTAAGGCAGAAGGGTATATGTATGTATAAATGCATTACGGCAATATTCCAGACTGTTATTTTCCCATTACAAGATTTTTCAGCGAGTCGAAGAAATTCGTTTCAGCTTTCGGCACCTGAAGGCTCTGGTTCGCTATCTTATTTATCATTTCCAGGAATTTGGAAGTTACGGGCGAAGCCGGAGCGTTTTTAAGGAAAGGAACTCCCATGTCCGTGGATTTGCGCATAGTTATATATTCGTTGGGAATTGTATGCGAAACCTTGGTTTTAATGAATTTTTCGATTTCTTCGGGCGGCATCGAGGAAAGATTGTCGTCGCGGTTGAGCACGGTGATTATTTTATTTTCTGGATATTCGAGGCTTTTCATAACCTCGAAACATTTGCGGGTGTTTCTGAGGCAGAGGATATCGGAATTTATCACCACGACTATGCGGTACGCGACGTCGAGAGACATAAGCGTATGATCGGTGAAAGAAGAAGGAGTGTCGATTATTATATAATCGAAATACCCTTTTAAAACTTCGAGAATTTCCTTGACGACTTTTACTTTGACGAGTTCGGCCTCTTCGGGTTTTTTAGGCGCGAGCATAAGCTTGAGATTATCGCCCGTGGGCGCGAGAAATTGCGATATGTTTTCGTAGTTTTTGATTTCGACTTCTTTGACAATGTCGGCGATGGTTTTATCGTATTTTGAATCCAGAATCATGTCCAGCGAGCCGAATTCGAGATCGAGATCTACCAGCAGGACCCGGAGGTCTTTATTCATGGAAAGGCCGTAAGCGAAGTTGGCCGAGAAAGTGGAGCAGCCGGCTCCGCCCTTGGGCGCGAAAAACGAGATGATCTTTCCTTCTTTTTCCGCCACCGTAGCCGCTACGGATGATTTTCTGACGCGGTCGCTCATAAAGCGCATTATTTTCAGCGATATAGCCGGATTTAAAAGCATTATATAGCCGAAGTTCTTCTGGGTTATTTTATAGAGCTTGCAATCGTCGGCGCAGCTTGCCGAAGCCGACCGGGGCGCTTCTTCGAGCAACGCCATTTCGCCGAAAAATTCGCCTTCTTTGAGGACCGCGAGCGTTTTGTCTTCGCCGTCTTCTATTTTGGATATTTTGACTTTTCCGCTGATTACTATATAAAACGCGTCGCCGAAATCGCCCTGTTTGAATATGGAGGCGCCTTTCGGCATGCTTATCTCTTCGACGATCTCCTTGATTTTTTCAACATGGCTGTCGTTCAGGCTTGAAAAAATAGGAATTTGTTTTAAATCCATAATAACTCCTTATGTTAACTTATATTTATTTTCAAATTTTCGCCTTCCGTAAGAGATTGCGCGCCGGAGAAGCCGCTCGGAAACTCGAGCACGCTATGGCAGCCTTTTATAAAACCGGATAATTTTGAAGGCCCCATCCGTCGGATAATTTTTAAAATTTTATTTTCCCTGCTTAAAAAAAAACAATCTATTTCCATTTTCATAAAGAACGTATGTATCGATGAGCAGGGCGTAAGAAGGATTCCGTCGCAATCTTCGAGCCGCGTTTTAAACATGAGTCCCATCGCCCTTTTAAAAAACGAATCACAGTTCGATATTCTGTTTGAAATTATAGTTCCGTCAGATTTTTCGATTTTAAGCATTTTATAATACCCTGCTATCTAGGGAAATTTTTAATGAATTCGAACACGACGCCGCCGAGCAGAACGACCATTATAGTCGGAAATATGCAGCCGACCATCGGAAAAAGCATTTTGACGGGCGCCTGCATGGCGAGCTGTTCCGCGCGCTGCCTTTTTTTCAAACGGGCTTGCGCCGACTGTATTTTTAAAATTTTAGACACCGAAACGCCCAGCTGATCGGCCTGTATAAGCGCCGAAATAAAAGCCGAGAGGTCTTCGACTTCCATTTTATCGGAAAGGGCTTTGAATGCCTCGCGGCGGCTGCGGCCCATCTGCATTTCCTGAAGGACTGCTTTAAGTTCTTCACCCAGAGGGCCTTTGAACTTGGTGACGAGCTTGGCCAGGGCTATGTCGAACCCGAGGCCCGCTTCTACCGATACGCAAAGAAGGTCGAGGCAGTCGGGAAGCGATTTCTGTATCATATATTTTCTGAATTCAACGAGCCGCTGAACGTATATACGGGGGCCGAGGAAACAGAGAATGAATATCACCAGGCATCCGATCGCGAGGTTTTTAACCGGAACGCCCAGAAAAAAACCTAAAATCCCGAAAAGAGGCGCGGGGATTGCTATCAGCAGCATTTTAAGCACGTTGAATTCCGTAGGCGTAAGGCCGCCCGGATTTCCGGCCTGCGCCAGCTCTTTTTTTAGCTGCGAGGCGGTATCGGCTTTGTTTCTTTTGCTTAACGCGTTAGCTACGCCCGTCAAAATCGGTTTTATAATTCTGTCGAAAAAAGATTTCTGCAGTTCTTCGTCTTCTATCGACGGCTGGCCTTTAGGGCCTGCGCCTTCCTCTTTTTTGCCGGAAAATTCTTCGAGGCGCGAAACGACGACGTTTTTTTGCGACGGCATGAAAAACATCACGCCCGCTAAAATTATAGCCCCTACTAAAATGAGGGAAGTTAAATCCATGTTAGAATTCCTCCGTTAATGCTCGGTTATACGTCTATGTCGGTAATTTTTTTTATTATAAAGGAGCCGCAGCCCATCATCATTCCGCAAAATACCAGCGTGTACCAGCCTTTAAAGCCGTTGACGTCGGCGAGCAGAAATTTATTGACGAAATAATCGGGGTTCAAGGCGAATATCGCGAATCCCAGGAAAATAGGAAGGCCCGTTATGACGTAGCCGCCCAT
The DNA here is from genome assembly GCA_002069125.1 of Spirochaetes bacterium ADurb.BinA120. GTDB lineage: Bacteria > Spirochaetota > UBA4802 > UBA4802 > UBA5368 > MVZN01. The sequence goes on along the minus strand of MVZN01000014.1, from coordinate 582 downwards.
TCGCGCCTGGGAAGTAAGCGTTACTATCTGCCCTTTTATTTTAATTCGTTCCCTTATGGTTTCTGAAATCTGGTCGAGCACGTCCGCGAGGTTTCCGCCGACTTCCCTTTGAATTAGAACGACCGTGACCAGCAGGTCGAAATCATCGTTTTCGAGCCTTTGCGCCATGTTTTCAAGAGACGTTTCGAGCGGGACGCCTACGGCGTTTTCGCGAAGGACTTTCTTGAACTCTGTGGAAATCGGATATGGCGATTCCCTGGTTATGAGTTCTATGGCCTGCATGAACGAATAACCGGCTTTCAGGGCGTTAGATATGATGCCGAGGGTGTCTAATAGCAGCCCCGCGAATAGCTGGCGTTTTTTTGATTTTTTCATGGCGACCCATATGAAAGGCGCATAACCGAAAACGGCCGATATCATAAGTCCCAGGGCGAGCCTTTTTAACAGCAGGCAGACAATTATTAGCGGAACCGTGGAAAGAAAGAAAACGCCTGCCATAAATTCGGTGGCGCGAAGAGGTATGTCGGCGGCCGAAAGCATTGCCGTGATTTTTTCCTTGATTTTTTCCGGCGTTATTATCGT